>JBFIJP010000512.1:0-2387 GCA_041600695.1 Thermoplasmatota archaeon
CCAGGTGTTCCTCGGTGGTGGTCCGCGTGATGCCGGGGGTTTCCAGCACCTCGGACAGGATGGCGCGGCCCTTGGGCGAGTCGTTGAGCTTCAGCAGCGCCTGGGTGATGGCTTCCCGCTTCTCGGCGTCCACGTGGGGTGAGACCATGACGGGGTGGCTGGGAACGGGGCCCAGTTCGGCCAGGAGTCGGTATTCGGAGAGGTCGAGGCACCAGGCGGGGCCGCCCTCGTCGCAGTAGTCGGCGGGGGTGGTGTCGCGAACAAAGGCCACATCGCCGACGCCTTCGCTGAGGCAGCGCAGGCTGCCCTCGTAGCCGCCGTAGGCGCCGCCGACAGTGGCGGTGCCGAAGTAGTCCTCGGTCATCTGTTCGACCGACTGGATTTCGTTGGCGTAGGTGGTCACGTCCAGCAGGCCTTCGTTGACGAGCGCCGCGATGGGCATGAACATCCCGGCGCTCTTCAGGCGGCCGGTGTGGCAACTGTCCGCGCCGCGCAGGTCGGCCAGGTTTTGGTAAGGGCTGTCGGCGCGCACCCAGGCGCTGGCCATGTAGAAGGTGCGGCCGTCGGCCTTCTGGTCGGCGGCGATGACGTCGAGTCCGAAGCGCTGCACGCCCAGCCAGCCGGCGGCGCCATCAACGAAGGCAATGTCGGCGTGGCCGAAGCGCAAGGCCTCCAGGGCGGCGCCGCTGTCGTCGATGTCGTAGACCGTTGCGCTGAGGCCGCTCTGGGATCCCACCCAGTCGGCTAGGCGCCGGGGGTCCTTGTCGGACACGAGGTCGGTGAGCTTGTAGGTGTAGGCGATCTTCACGTCGGCGTCTTCGTCGTACACGCAGCCCGAGAGGGTGGGGACGACGAGCAGGGCGGCCAGCAGCATCCAGCGCATGTTTCGGCTCCTCGAAACCCTCCACGCGAAGGGGTCTTTAACCGTTTTCGGGGGCCCGAAAAACCGGCGAGTCCCACTGTGGGTGCTAGGGGCTATGTCCGCAGCGCCCAGAACTCCCGCGCCGTCCCGCCCCGCAGGTGCCGGCCGGTACCGGCCGGCGCTGGCCAGCGCCGTCCCTTCGCCCGCTCAGCGCATCAGTTCTGCGCCGTCACGCCCACAGCCCCCTTCTCCACCGGCCGCCCCCCATCCGGGCGGCACCATTGGCTCCAAGACCCCGCATACAGGCGCGGCGTGGGCAACCCGGCCAACTCCATCGCCAACACATCATGGGCCGCCGTCACGCCACTTCCACAGTAACACACCGCGCTGGCCGGATCCGACCCGGCCAAATCCTCGTAGCGCGCCCGCAACTCGTCGGGCGACAGGAACAGCCCATCCGGGGCAAGGTTGGCAGCGTAGGGCGCGTTCACGGCGCCCGGAATGTGCCCGGCCACAGGATCGATGGGCTCCACATCCCCTCGATATCGCTCCGGGGCCCGAGCGTCAATGAGCACCACATCGGAGCCCAACGCCTCCACCACGTCGTCGGTCGTGGCGACGGGCATCGCACCGGGTTCCCCTTTGAAACCCCCCGACGGGCTGCGGTGGTGCTGCTTGGCAACCTCAAGGCCCAGCGATTTCCAGCGGGGAAAGCCACCATCGAGCACCGCCACATTCTCGTGCCCGTAATGGCGCAGCAGCCACCACAACCGCGCAGCCCAGGCACCTCCCACATCATCGTAGGCCACCACCTGGCTCTCGTTGGTCACCCCGGCCTGGCTCAGGAAACGCCTGAAGGCCGCCGCGATGGGCAGCGGGTGGCGCCCCCGGGCGCCGTTGCCAACGGGGCCGGACAGATCGCGGTCAATGTGGGCATGGATGGCGCCCGGGATGTGGCCCTTGGCAAAGTCACGCGGGCCGGCCTCGGGGGACATCAAGTCGTGGCGGCAATCAAAAACAACCCATGCCGGATCGTCCAGGTTCTCGAACAGGGTCTCGCACGACACGAGGTTCTGGTGGTACACGCGCACAGCCGCCCATGGCGACCCAGGGACTTGAACCGTCGCCCGGGCCGCGGGGGAGTTGCGTGAGCAGGAGCCTACGCTGCGGCAGCAAAAGAGTACACGCCGAACGACACCGAATCGGCCACATCATCCACGGGTTGTGGTTGCTCCTTCATGGCAGTCCCACCAAAATCTCGTCAGTGATAAGGTGTGCATGGGCCAACGGCTGCTGGTGCAGGTGAACTCCTGCGTCAGCCGGGAAGGTTGACCTGGATCGACCCTGTCAGCTCTTCCAGGTCGCTGAGCTGGTCCTGGCTGGCGTACTGGTAAAGGCCGGGTGCCAGCAGGACAATGGCCTCGGAGGCCGCGTCGCGGGCGATCTCCCCCGAGTCAAACTCGGCTGGTCCGGATGTGCTCACGAACTGGCGGGCCACCACATCTTCGTTCTTCCAGACGACGGC
>JBFIJP010000513.1:0-2374 GCA_041600695.1 Thermoplasmatota archaeon
GAAATGGTGGCGCTTGAAGCGGATGCCGGGTGCATCCTCACGGACTCCGGCGGTGTGCAAAAGGAGGCCTACCTGCTTCGGGTGCCCTGCGTAACCATGCGTGACACCACCGAATGGGTCGAAACCCTGGGTGGCTGGAACTGCCTGGTGGGAGCCGACACCCAGGCCCTGCTGAATGCGGTGTCCCGAGCGCACACTCCAGGCGATCAGGAACAGGTCTTCGGTGACGGCCGCGCCGGCGTTGCCATCGCGCAGTCCATCATGCGCTTCGTGAGCGAGCGGGTCGGCGCCTCCTTGGCGCCCGAGTCCCACTGAAGCGGGGGCCAGGTGGGGGTGGCTCAGGCCAGCCGGCGCGCGATCACGCAAGCTCGCACCGGCACGCCTGTCACGCGCGTCACCAGCTTTGAGACAGCTGAAATGGGGCGGCGGAAGGCCAGCCGGCCCAGGATCTGGAACGCCTGCGGGTACGTTGCCCCGGCGTCCAGCACCTCGACGCCTGGCAGTTCGAGCAGGCCTCGTAGTGCGCCCAAGGTGTGATCCAGCCGCGTGTTTTTCTTCGCCTGGCGCCCGGTTAGCCCGGTCGTTTTGACCAGAACGATCAGGCCGCCCGGCTTGGCGCGGCTGACCATGTGCTCCATCAAGGGCCGAAGGACCGAGAGATCGGGCTCATTGAGCAAGGACAACCCGGAGGAGAAGACGAGGTCGAAGGACCCCTCGGGGACCGGTAGTTGCTCGGCATTACCCACGTCGAAGGTGCACTCCGGGAAACGCTCCCGAGCCACCCGGATGGCCTGGGGACTGAGGTCGATACCCGTAGCGTTCAGGTCGCTCTTGGCCAAGTATCCAGCGTACTTCCCCGTCCCGCAGCCAACGTCCAACGCGGAGGCTCCGGCCGCCAGATCGTAGCGACGAACGAGCGCCCGAACAAAGGCGCTCTCGGCCCGCGGGAATTGGCGGAAGTCTCCCGAGGCGTAGAACTCATCGTACTCAGCCTGCGACTTTGCCGCGTCATAGTTCCTGTATCGGGCTGCCATGTTCAGCGCTCCGTCCGGCGTGCTCCAGCCATGCTCATAATAAAGCCTGTTGCCGCGCATACAAAGGTGCGCTCAGCCCATTTTTGAAAATGTTAAATGGGTGAATTTTTCTCGGCCATGTGGCTCGATTTGCGCCATTGCCGATGATGTTCTTTTCTTTTGAGTTTGGGGAAGGTCACGCGTTGTGCAAATAACCTAAATGTCATGGGATTCTCGCCCTCTTCATGAACTTGGGCGTCGTGGGGCTGGGCTCCATGGGATTGAATCACGTGCGCGTCTGCAGCAAGCTGAACGCGCTCGCGGCGATGGCAGATCCGGACCCGACCGCCCGTGCCGCAGCCGCCAAGATGTACAAGGCGCCCCTGCACGCCGACCCGCATGCCCTGCTTCGCGACCCTGACATCGACGGCGTCATCCTGGCCACGCCCACAAGCTACCACCGTGATCTGGCTTTGCAAGCCATCGAGGCCGGCAAGCACGTCCTGGTGGAGAAGCCGATCGCAGGCAGCGTGGAGGAGGCACGGGAACTGGTGGAGGCCGCCCGGGACACGGGGCTGGTCTTTGCCGTCGGTCACATCGAACGCCACAATCCGGTTGTAAAATACGCACACCAGACGCTTGGCGGTGGCCAGTTGGGCGAATTGCTGTCCATCTCGGCGCGCCGGGTGTCCAGCTTCCCGGGCCGCATCCGGGACGTTGGGTGCATCATGGACATCGGAATTCACGAGTTCGACATCGTGCGCTACCTGACCGGCAGCGAAGTGGTCCAGGTGCATGCCAACGCCGGATGCCACCGCGCCAACGGCCACGAGGACCATGCGCTGGTCATGCTGCGGTGTGCCAACGGCACCAGTGCCGCCATCGAGACCAACTGGATGACGCCCATGCGCGTGCGCAAGAACACGATCACCTGCACGGAGGGCTTGCTGGAGCTGGACTACATGGAGCAAAGCGCCACCCTTTCGCGGGCCCGATACAATTCCGAGGGCGGACCCGTCGTCTACCAGGCTCCCATCGAGTACCACGACCAGCGGGTGGTTTTGCAGCGGCAAGAGCCCCTGTACAACGAACTCTCCGACTTCATCGGCGCCATCGAACAGAAGCGAGCCCCGTTGGTAACTGGCGAGGATGGCCTGCGCGCCCTTGAGATCGCGGAGGCTGCCATTGTCTCGTACCTTGAGCGCCGCCACATCAATCTTGAGGACGCGGTCCCGGCATCGCCTGCGCTCGTCAACCTGCGCGAACGGGCCGAGCGGCCCGAGCGCCGCCGCGCCGCTGGCGCAGGGCGTTCGACTTAAGCAAGCCCCTGAATTGGAACCCCTCGGGAAGCTGCACTTTGA
>JBFIJP010000514.1:0-2362 GCA_041600695.1 Thermoplasmatota archaeon
GCCGCATCTGCCACCGCCGTGGCCGATGACGACGTTGGGGGATCTGCCAGGCTCACCATGGCCGCCAGTTCGACGGGTACGTGGGGCAACAACCTCCGTGCCCGCATCGACCCGACGCCAGGCCAAACCTCCCGATTTGACCTCACGGTCACGGAGTACACGACCACGAATGGCCGCGAGGAAGCGGTTCGAACCGAGATTTTCTCAAACCTCGCCATGTCCGGCGATCGGCTGGCGGATACCATCGTGAACGACGACTCGGCCCTTGTCCAAGTCACGGCGGCCGGAGCCACGTTGCCCATGTTCGTCGGCACCCAGTCGGGGTTGCACGAAGACGCAAACGGCGACCAAACCACCATTGATCTGAGGACAACAGCGGACCCCCCAGGCGTGATGGTCACGCTGGGCTCGGTCAGTGCGTATGCGGGTTTCACGGCGCGGCCCACCTTGGAGTTGAGCCTGGCCCAAGTGGCAACCCTACTGGAGGAAGCCATCCGGGCGGCGCGGCCGGACCTGCGCCCCTTCGCACAAGCCACGGTACGCGTCGTCGGCAACCGGCTCCGCGTTGTGGCCGGCCCGGGCGGCGACCCCCGCGATCGCCTGCAATTTGCGGTGGTGCCCGCCCCGACCGCACCCGACACGACCCCCGTGGAAGACGCGACGACGCTCGGCCTGTTGAAGCTGGACGCCGCGTCAGCGCTGATGAACCTGCAGGAATACGTGCTGGGTGAAACCGACGCTGTCGCCGTGGCCGACACGGCCCAGGGGACGCCCGACGGATCGGAAGCCGGCAACGACGGCGCCGCCATCGGGCAAACCGAACTCATTGGCAGCGAGAACCAGAAGACGGGGATCTATGCGCTGGAGGATGTGGATCTGTTCAATCTGCTTTGCATCCCCCGCTGCGCGCAGGTGAGCGGAACCAACGCCTTGTCGACGACCGCGGCCAACGCAGTCCTGACGGCCGCTGAGACCTACTGCGAGCGCCGGCGCGCCGTTCTCCTCGTGGACACGTGGTCCGGCGTGGACGACATTTCCTCCATGGAGCAATGGATCGACGACAATTCCGGCCTGCGCAACGCCAACGCCGCCGTCTTCTTCCCACGGGTCGCCATCGCGGACCCCCTGGCTGACGGCCGGCTTCGAACCATCGGGGCCAGCGGCACCATTGCAGGCCTGATTGCCCGCACGGATTCGGCGCGGGGCTTGTGGAAGTCGCCCGCCGGCACGGAGGCCAAACTGCGCAATGTGCAGGCGCTGGAGTACGTCATGACCGACGGCGAAAACGGCGTCCTCAACCCGCTGGGCATCAACTGCTTGCGTTCCCGCCCCGTGGTGGGGCTTGTCAACTGGGGCGCCAGAACCCTGGTGGGAAGCGATCTCGAGGCCTCGCAGTGGAAGTATCTGTCCGTGCGGCGGATGGCCCTCTACATTGAGGAGAGCCTGTATCGCGGCACCCAGTGGGTCGTTTTCGAACCCAACGACGAACCCCTGTGGGCGCAGATCCGCCTCAATGTGGGCGCCTTCATGCAGGGCTTGTTCCGGCAGGGCGCGTTCCAGGGAGCTTCGCCACGCGACGCTTACTTTGTCAAGTGTGACAGCGAGACGACCACCCAGGATGACATCAATCAGGGGCGGGTCAACGTCCTGGTCGGTTTCGCCCCGCTCAAGCCCGCCGAATTTGTCGTGATCCGAATCAGTCAGATCAACCAGAATCCTACCTGAGGTGACCCATGCCACAATTCAATGTCAACGCCGAACGCTTTGATCCTTACAAGAACTTCAAGTTCCGCGTCAAGTGGGACGGCCGATACGTCGCGGGCGTAAGCAAGGTGGGGGCACTCAAGCGATCCACCAAGCTTGTCGAGCACCGGGAAGGAGGCGATCCCAGCAGTAGCCGAAAATCGCCGGGCCGCACGGAGTATGAGGCGATCACCCTGGAACGGGGAGTCACCCACGACACCGAATTCGAGCGGTGGGCCAACAAGGTGTGGAACTACGGGTCGGGGCTTGGCGTCGAAACGTCCCTACAGGATTTCCGCAAGCACATCACGATTGAGGTGTACAACGAGGCCGGCCAGTTGGCGATTGCCTACAAGGTGTACCGCTGCTGGGTGTCGGAATTCCAGGCCCTACCTGATCTCGATGCCAATGGCGAGGCGGTGGCGATCCAGACGCTCAAGCTGGAGAACGAGGGCTGGGAGCGCGATTACGACGTGAAGGAGCCCAGCGAGCCGTCCTTCGACGAACCCGAACCGTGATTCCGTGCACCTAACGGTAACCCTCCCCGGCGGCGTGTGGCATGGCGGCCAGCGCTCTTGCGAGGCGGAGCTGCGCAGTCTCGACGGCCGCGATGAGCTCC
>JBFIJP010000515.1:0-2359 GCA_041600695.1 Thermoplasmatota archaeon
CGATGTCGTGTTCTACTCCTTTGTGACGCTCCCGGAGGGCAAGATGAGCACCCGCATGAACCGCGTGGTCTTCCTGGATGACCTGATGGATGAAGCGGTGGAGCGGGCACGCAAGGAAGTGGAGGCCCGCCGCGGGGACGAGCTCAACGACGCCCAGTTGGCCGCCATCGCGGAAGCCGTTGGCGTTGGCGCGATCCGGTTCAGCATCGAGCGCATCCAGCCGGAGAAGCCCATCGAATTCCGCTGGGAGGAAGCCCTCGACTTCGACGGCGACTCCGGGCCGTACCTCCAATACGCATACGCCCGAGCGGCCAGCCTGATGCGCAAGGCCGCGGACGCCGGGATCGTCGCCGACCACGCAGCCTCCGAGCCGGGAGCTGGCGAGGAGCAATTCCTGCGCACGCTGGCGCGCTTCCAGCCCACCGTCCGGGACGCCGTCGACAACCTGGCACCCCACCGTTTCGCCGCCTATGCCATCGAGTTGGCCGGCGCGTTCAACGAGTACTATCGTGACCACCATGTGGTGGGCGCTGAAGACCCCGCGGTGGCTTCCATGCGCTTGGCGGTCGTCGAGGCAGGGGCAAGCGGACTCAAGGCAGCCCTTGGGGCGCTTGGGGTTCCCGTGCTGGAGTCGATGTAGGGCAGGGTGTCGCTCGCGAGCCTTCTGCTCGCCGTCATGGCTCTGCCCGCAGCCGTCGCCGACCCAACGCCAGACCTCGGCGTGGCGGCGATGGACCATGGGTTCCATTTCGACGCCGCGATGCGGATCAAACCGTACGGGGACACGAAATGCGAACGACAACTCTAGTCATCGCGTCGCTCCGGCCGACCCGCGCCTAGCTACTGGGCGCGTCCTCGGCCAGCAGCGACTCTAGGATGGATTGGGTTTCGCGCAACTCCTGCCGGAGCCTCCGAGCCTCGTCGCGTGAGGCTGCCAACGCCATAATGAGTGCGGCGATGGCAAGGCTACCAGCCGTAAGCACGGCCGCCGGCGGGACCCCCACACGCAGGGCGACGCCGAGAAGGATCGCGCCGGAGCCAGCCAGCAGGCCGAGTAGAACCAGGGCAGCGATCCACCCAAACACGCCGCGCTCCACCCGATGCGCGGCGGGCCCCGGAGGGCCCTGCCCCGCAGCCCGACGGCGCACATCTTCGATCTTCCACGCTTCCTGCTCCAGGCTCACGAACCTAGATGGGTGAACGTGTTTAGAGTCCTGTCCAAGCCGCGCGGGCTAGGCGACCACGGGCTCACGGGTCCCGTTGGCCTAGGTCGCGGCCGCCAACCGTGGCGGTTGCCACCCGCACCAACCCCCAGGGGTCAGCCGGGCAGGAGGCCCCCGAACCACAGGGCAAGGGCCAGCAACGCCAAGGCCCACGGGCCAGCCGAGGCACGTACGGGTGCGTGTTGGTGGGCCGCGTGCCACCGGCTCCCCCAATCCATCCTCGCACGGGCGCCCGCGGGCGCCCCACATGCCGTCCAGCCAGCCTCCACAATCGTTAAAGTTGGCCTCGGCTGCGAATCCACAATGAAGCTGGCCGCTCTCCCACTTGCTGCGTTGCTCCTCCTGGCAGGTTGCCTCGGTGGCACCACCCCTGAGGGAGGCCCTGAGGATCTTGATCAGTACGGCGAGGCCATCCGCCTGGCGATCCCCGAGGATCCCATGCCCGACGGGCCCGACCACGACCACACGGACCCCTCCACGCACAAGTTCCTGTGGAACTACGAGTTCAGCGCACGCGACCCGCTCCTACAAAACCAAGCCAACATCGCTGGCGTGCACGCACTCGACCAGGCCGGCGGATACCTGTTTGGCGCCGTCTACGGGAGCCACACGGTCGCCGTTGATGGCGGCCTCGCCATCTGGAGCCTCGAAGACCCGGCCAACCCGGCGCTGACGGGACGCTTCACGGTGCCCGGCGCCGTGGGCGGCGACCGCAGCCTTGAGGTCACCGCAGACGGCAACTACGCCGTCCTCGGAACAGAGCCGGTCACGTGCCTCGGCCAGGTGAACCCAACAGCCGTCAGCGTATACCTCATTGATACGACCGACAAGGCGCTGCCCGTGCTGGCGGACGTCATCACGGTGGGCGGCGCCAACCGCGCAAACATCGACACGCCCACCGGTTCCATCAGTGAACACAGCATCACGGTCCACAACATCAACGGCACCGAGTACGCCTTCGTCTTCGG
The DNA here is from genome assembly GCA_041600695.1 of Thermoplasmatota archaeon. Taxonomy (GTDB): domain Archaea; phylum Thermoplasmatota; class E2; order JACPAO01; family JAHFTW01; genus JBFJVP01. The sequence goes on from JBFIJP010000515.1 coordinate 2,192, forward strand.
CAAGATCTACGAAATCGAAATTGGTGAATCCGGAGCCCAATTCGTACAGACTGGCGCCCGGATCAACGTCGGCCACGACATGTACGTCCGCGACACGCCGTGGGGCGATGTCTGGGCCCTTGCAGCCAACGGCGGCGGCGGCCTCCAGATCTACGACGTGACAGACCC
>JBFIJP010000516.1:0-2352 GCA_041600695.1 Thermoplasmatota archaeon
AATGAGGTACCCGAGGTCCTGGAGGCGCCGGAACTGCCACTGGATGAAGCGGTTGTAACCGGGCTCGATGGTGGTGCAGTTGCGCCGCTCGTCAATCAGGAAGCCGAACTTCTTCCAGTAGTCGTACGTGTAGACATGGGCGAAGTAGTCGACCACCTTGTACGGGTCAGACAGCTCGGCGAGATCGCCTTCGTATCCGTTGGAACGCAGGTACTCCGTTTTCTCCCCCCGTTCGACTTCCTTGGCGAAAGCCACGGCGGGAATACCACTGGCATGGAAGCCGGCGGGAAACAGGACGTTGTGACCGGTTTGGCGCTTGTAGCGTGCAAAAACGTCCGTGTAGGTGAAGCCCCGCATGTGTCCTACGTGCAGGTACCCGGAGATGCCAGGGTAGGCGAAGTGAATGAAGAACGTCGGTTTCTCTTCGTTTCCGGCCCGCTCCGCCTGGTGCAGCTTGGCATCCCACCAGCGCTGCTGCCACTTGGCCGTCACCGACTCCAGATCCCACTCGCCTGCCATGACGGCCCGGCGAGTCCCCTCTTGTCCTTGAAGGCTGCGTCGCCGGGCCGTGATGGTCAGGCCACCTGCCGCCCACCGGTCGACGTTGCGTGTCGCCTCCATCGGGCGTCTGGGGTGAACGCCGCCGTGCCGACACGGCGCAGTTGGAATCGTTGAGCTGGAAAGGCGATGGCGGGCCCGCCAGGCAAGGATTCGCCCGGCGGGCCGCGGTCACCTGCCCCTTATTCCTCAGGCCACTCGGGTTCGATTTCCGGCACCGGGTTGCGGATTTCGGCTTCGCCCGTCAGGCTCCACTCTCCATTGAGGGCGGTGCAGCCGGACACGCGCAGCGTGTAGGTGCCGACCGGCAGGGGGCCGGGCACGACGATGGTATCGGTCTCGCTGTTGATGGCGCTCATGCTCGTGGCCGCGGCGATTTCCTCGCCGCTGGGGTCGAGCAGGAAGAGGTCGCTGTCGGCGGTGAATCCGGCGCTGCTCATCATGTGCGACGTCAGGGTGGCCGTGAGGTTGGTCACCACGGCGTCGGTGAAGTTCTCACCGAGGATCCAGGCGTGCTCGTGCATGCTGGCGGCGCCGCCGGGGATCTGGCCGCACCCGCCGACTGCGAGCATTTCGACGGCGGCCGTGAACACGCCATCGGTGGCGATGGTTGCCGTTTCCAGCAGGGCGCCGGCCTCAACCTCGTCAATGTCGGCGGTGTCCAGTGCGTCGTTCGTGCCTTCGTCATCGAGGCAACCCGCCAGAAGCAGTACAACTGCGGCGGGAGCCATCCAGGAATGGATCCGCATGGCTTCGCGGAAGCGATTTCCATTTTCTAGTTTCCGGGCAATCAAATCGGCTTGGCGTAGCAAACCGCCAGGGTGCGCTCGCAGCGCCCGTGCAGGGCCAGGCCTAGTCGAGCCAGGCATGTGGCCGCCGGAGTCCCCCGGCCGTGCGGCTACAGTCTTGCCCGCATACTCCTCAGCCAGCCGCAGGTAGGCAGGTAGTACTCCCACACCCGCGTGAGGAAGTCCAGCTTTTCGTATGGCGCGGGTTCGACCATCCCGCGCAGTGGTGCCGGACCCCGGGGCGATACGCCGGGCGGGCCAAAGTGCCGTTTACTCTTCAGGCCACTCGTCCGGAGCTTCCAGGATAGGATTGCGGATCTCAGCCTCGCCCGTCAGGCTCCAGTCGCCGTTGGCGGCGACGCAGCCGACGACACGGAGCGTGTAGGTGCCAAGCGGCAGGGGGCCGGCCACAACGATGGCGTCGGTCTCAGCTGCGCCGGCGTTGAAGCTAGTGGCCGCTGCGATTTCCTCGCCGCTAGGGTCGAGCAGGAAGACGTCGCTGTCGGCGTTGAAGCCGTCGCTGCTCATCATGTGGGATGTAAGCGTGGCCGTCAGGTTGGTAACGACGGCGTCAGTGAAGTTCTCACCGAGAATCCAGGGGTGCTCGTGGACGCTCGCGGTGCCACCCGGAACCACGCCGCATCCGCCCAAGTACGGCGCGAAAACGGCGGTGAACACGCCGTCGGTGTCGATGGTTGCCGTTTCAAGCAAAGCGCCGGGTGCAGGCATGTCGATGGCGGTGTCCAGTGCGTCGTTCGTGCCTTCGTCATCGAGGCAACCCGCCAGAAGCAGTACAACTGCGGCGGGAGCCATCCAGGAATGGATCCGCATGGCTTCGCGGAAGCGATTTCCCTTTTCTAGTTTCCGGGCAATCAAATCGGCTTGGCGTAGCAAACCGCCCGGGTGCGCTCGCAGCGCCCGTGCAGGGCCAGGCCTAGCGAGCCGGGCGTGTGGCCGCCGGAGTCCCCCGGCCGCGCGGCTACAGTCCGTACAGGGCGTCGCGAAC
>JBFIJP010000517.1:0-2349 GCA_041600695.1 Thermoplasmatota archaeon
ACGGTAAGGACAAGCGAATTTTGGCGCAGGTCTTCAAACTCGGCAATCATGGCGTCGAGTTGGTTGCGGTCCTGCGTCCGCTGTACGAGGGGCGTACCCCATACGAGTGCGGCAACGATGCCGCCTACCGTGATACCGAGAACCATGATGGAACCCATGACGGCGGTGACGGCCCGTTGGTCCGCTACCATGGACTGCCGGGCTCTGGCCGCGCTGCGGCGGGATTTCCTCAAGATCGGTGGCTTGGGCTGGTCGTGCACGTCAAAACACTCTTTTCGTGCTCTCCATGAATAGCCCCTTCTCTGTTTCTTTAAATAGTAGGAGTCTGGAGGCGCCGTAGACCCCCCGCATCTTCGTAATCTTCAGGAAGGGATACAAGCCGAAACCCTGGCGATCGAAGCCCATCTCAAGAACCCCGTCGGCCCAGTGCCGCAATTGGGCCGCCTCCAGCCCGGCATGCAGACCCTCGATGGCGCAGGCCAGCAGGTCGCCGTCGCCGGCCCGTACTTCCCGCCGAAGAATCGTCAACTCCTCGAAGGCGTCCGCCCAACCGGCCCCCTGGGCCAGCGTGCTGAAACTGTCGAGAACATAGCGCGCCCCAGGCTCAGGAAGGGGAATCTCCCAATCCGAATCCTCCTCTAGGACCACGACATCCAAATGCTTCAGGTCGCCCCCGAAGGCCGCCACCGAATCCTTCACCGTGTCGGCATCCACCTCGGTGGCCACGAACTGCGTCCCCGCGGGCAGGTGCGTGCCGCCGGCTGCGAAATGATACGCGAAGAGCTCCTGGGCGTTCATCGGCTCGCACAACAAGAGGTGCGCCCGGCCGGGCGGCGTTCCACCGCCCAGTTGGGCGTCGAGGCCAGGCAACCCCGTGCTCCTCATGATGGGCTTGGATTTCTTGGCCAAGACGGCACCGTGGGGAACAAGTCTCTCTTCGGCCCACGTAATAAAACCGTGAGCCGGGCCCGTGCGGGCCGCGCCGAACAATCAGGATATCATCTGCACCATCAGCCAGATCACCACGTTGCCCACCACGGCCGCCAGGACCAGGCCCACGGCCAGCGGCACCATGAACGGCACCTTCGGCGTCACCCACACCGGGTCGATGCCCGCCCGCTCAAGGTCGCGGTAAACCAATTCCTGATCCTCCTCCCGCCCCTGCCAGTAGCGCCACCGAACTTGGCCTTCCGCCGCCCGCTGCAAGGGCCAAACATGCTGTTGCTTGGCCACCTCAAGGGGACGCGGCACGGCCAGGACCGTCGCGACGCCAGCCCATCGACCCCGCAGCACATTGGTCGCCAGCAAGACCAGGGGAACCAGCAGCGTGGCCAACGCCCCGTTGACCAGGACATCAGCCGCAGGCAGGAGCCCCGCCAATGGGACCCGTTCGTAGCCGGGCCACAGCAGCGCCAGCACCATGAGGCCCTTGGCGTCGGCGCCGCCAAACAGTAGGCCAAACCACCACATCGCGTAGAACAAGGCGCACAGGCCCAGCGCCATGGCCAGCCCCCGGAGGCCATGCCTCCAATCAACGGCGATGTCGGCCACCAGCAGCACGGCGGCGAACGCCAGAAATGGATACCAGTACAGATTGCTCACCCGGCGGCTGCGCAGGTCCAGTACCGACGCCCCCACCAGCATGGTAAAACCCAGCAGGATCCGCACCCAAAACTCGTCCGCCGCCAGGGACACGGGCCCTCGAACCCGGGCCTGCACGAGGCCGTTTCGATTCAAGCCACGCCGGCACGAAGCAGCAAATCCGCGGCAAAAGCGTCGTTCTGACCCGCATCGGGGGCGTACAGCAAATCGCGGGCCCAGGCCCGATCGCCCGGGGGTTCCGGGTCGGCCAGCCACTCCAGCAGGCTTCGCTTGTCGCCGGGCGTGAAAACGGAAACCCGCTCCTCTAACTCGGCGTGCAATCCGCCCAAGCCTGCGTCGGCGGGACGGGCAATGGCCACGGGCAGCCCCGCACAATACGCCTCGAAGCCGAGGCTGCTGGTGTCGGTGATAACAGCCCGCGCCCGGCCCAGGAGTTCGTACGGATTGGCCGCGGAGTCAACCAGATCGACGCCGGGCGCCGCCGCCAGCAAGCGCCGCGCGCCCGCCGCCTGATCGTACGCCACGGTGTGCGGATGCAGCTTAACCAGCAACGGCGTGCCCGCGCTGGCCAGCGCCCCGGCAAAAGCACCCAGGCCCGACTGGTTAACGCCGCCCAGGAAAGCCGAATTGTCCCATGTTGGAACCCAAACCACGGGCCCGTCGGCACGGGCCCGGAGGGGCCCCTGCTCGTTGAGCGCCAGGTGTCCAAAGCGGCTGATCTCAGCCCCCCGGAGGGTCCCTTCAAGG
>JBFIJP010000518.1:0-2309 GCA_041600695.1 Thermoplasmatota archaeon
CTGTCCAATTTCCCGATCCACATGCTGGTGTCCGATGATCCGGAGGTTCGCGCCATCATGGGCTCGGATGTCACACCGGCACCCCACCTGATCGGATTGCACATTGATGCGGATTTGCCGGTGCCGGATGCCCCGCCGCCGGAGACGGGGGTGGAGCAGTGGCTTGAGGAAGAGCATCATCAGGGCAAGGTAACCAGCCGCATTGCAAGGCTCGTGGAAACCGTCACGTCGGGCAACGATCAGTTTGTCGCCTCGGCGTACCGGGACCGCATCTGCCGTTTGCCGGCGGGAGGTTACGGTGTCACGGAGTTCAACATGTCTGACGCCCGCATCCGGGCCATCCTCGCCGCCGGCTACGCGGCAGCGGCACGGTTTGTGGCACAGGCGCCCATCATTGCGACCCCGGTTACCTGACATCGGCCGTGGCGCGATCGGCGGCCCGCCGACGCCACTTCATCCCACTTTGCCATCATTCCCTGCGCGAGAGACGCCCCGCGCCGTCGCGCCACGCGTGGCGCCAGGGTCGGCCGCTGCGTCGCCTCATGGCAAAAGCCTCGCTTGGCTCCGTGTTTACCCCGCGCCGTAACGCCACGCGCCAGGGTCGGCCGCCTCGCGCCCGGCGGGAAACCTCGCTTGGCTCGGTGCCTATCCGGCATAATGCAGCTTGGCCTTCTCGTGGCTGAGCGCCTTGCCTGCGTTGTCGTGGACGACGGCGCCGACGATTTCGCAGAGGATGGCCGCGTGATCTCCGCCCTCGGTGATGTCCATCACCTTCAGCTCGATGGCGGCGGGCAGCGCAGGCAGGATCGGACAACCGGTCGCTTCACCAGACACCACGTCAACGGCCCCGGCCTTGCCCTCTTCAACATCCACGTGCTTGAAGAAGCCCTTCAGGATATCCTGCTGGTCATCGCCAAGAATCGACAATGCCAGCACGCCGGTCTCCTGCACGGCCTGGAATGCTGCGCCCTCGCGGTGCAGCCCCACCACGCAGAGCGGCGGGGAGAAGCTGGTCTGCGTGAACCAACTGGCCAGGCTGACAACCTGCCGTCCGTCTTCGTGGCGCGTCCCCGCCAGGTACAACCCGTAGGGCACCAGGCGCAGGGCGTGTTTCTTGGCCTTCTCATCCATGGGGCTCGGCAACCGGGGGCCCCTCATAGGCGCGTCGGCCGCCGACGAGACCCTGCGACGACGGGCCTGACTACCTCCCCGGGGAGGACCGTGCAGCGGGAAGGGTCAGGCAAACCCGCTGCCCCGTCGGGCTGGCAAAGGCATCGACACGCCCTCCGGTGGCCTCAATGCTGCTGCGCACCACGAACATGGCCAACTGGTCGCGAAACACGGTGTCGTCGGTGTCCGCGGCGAACGGCTCTCCCAATTCCACGGAAACTTCGGCATCCGACGGCTCCCCCGTGGCGAAATTCAGCCGGACGCTGCCCGGCCGAAGGTCGGTCCAGGCGCGCCAGTGCTTGGCTGGATCCAGCCGCTCCAGCAGGACATCGAAGGCAACCCGCAGCGCCAGCGGGTCGCAGAGTACCTCCGCGGGGGCCAGCGCGTCGTTCTGCACCGGGGCGTGCGCATTGCCGTCCAGGGCGTCCGCCAGGATTCGCTGGACATCGCATGATGAAATCCCGCCTCGAACAGGATCGCTGCGAGGTGGGCCTGCCGTGGCACGGCCCTCCTGATTCACCCGGCTGGCTTCCACGAGCAGATCCAGCATGGAGGTGAGCCGGCCGAGGTCGCGCTCCATGCGCTCCACGGTGCCTCGCTGGACCGGGGTGAGGTTGTCTCCGCGAGCGCGTAGGGCGAAGAGGTCGAGACGCAACGGCGTGATCGGGGTGCGCAGGTGGTGGGAGATAAGGTTCAGGGCCCGGGTGCGAGCCTCCTGGACGGCGGCGTCCTTCTCGGCGTGGGCCTGCACAAGATCCGTGATGTCGTGGCACGTCATCAGCACCATGGGCCCCTCGTCGGCCGATTCGACCGGCACCAGCGTGGCCTGGATTTCCCGGCCGGCGTTGTGGGATGTGGGGCCGGCCAGCCGGAACGACCATCGCGTCACGCCCGATTCCAGGCAGTCGGCGACGTGACGCATGTACGGGGCGTGCAGCCGCTGGGGCAGGACGTCCTGGATGGGGGTCATGCGGCCGATGGCCCGCATGCCAAACATTTCGGCCAGCCGATCGTTGGCTTGCAGGATGCGGCCGGCCTGGTCCATGAAGGCCTGTCCCTCGTGGCTGGCGTGGAAGAGGGCGTCCAATTCGCGCTGGCTCTGGTTGACGTATTCCTGTGCGGCAATCACATGCGCGGCC
>JBFIJP010000519.1:0-2307 GCA_041600695.1 Thermoplasmatota archaeon
GAACGTGGCGCGTGCGGTCACGTTGATCTGCTCAGCGATGCCTGCCTTCAGAACGCGCCGCTCGAAGTCGGCGCCGAAGCCGGAGTCCCCGCTGCCGGGGTGGAACCGGACGGGGACATCGGCCACGGGACGGCCCGTTGCGGGGTCGACCAGGACTTGCCCGGTGGCGGGATCGTAGGCCGTGTACGTGGCCATGGCGGCTTGGTCGTCGCCGGAGCCGAAGCAGCCCGACAGGCCGGAGGCTGCCACCAGGGCAAACAGGAGAAGCGTCTTGGAAACGGTCACGGATACCACCCGGCCACGCTGGGCCGTGGGCGGCGGACACGGGCCGGTGTGATATCCGTTTCGGGGCTGCTGCCCGGTCGGGCGCCGGGTCGGCTGGCCGGTCGGCTGGTCGGCTCGGGCAGTAGAGCCGGCTCATGAGTCGGGCTCGGTCGTCGCCGTTCTGTCTCCTCGAGCCTGGGCGGCTCAGTGCGTGTGGCCGTCGTCGTGGCTGTGCCCATCGTCGTGGCCGGATTCGCCGTGGCTGTGTCCGCCGTCGTGCCCGGATTCGCCGTGGCTGTGTCCGTCATCTTCGTGCCCGGCGGAATCGGCGGCCTCGGTCGGCGGGTCAGACACGGACACGACGCTCGCCAGGATGTGGACATCTCGACCCACCCAGTCCGTGAGGAATCCGGGGTGATGCGCAAACAGAATCTGCGTGTCGGTCGCGCCCACGGTGCGGTAGGACCCCGCCGGCAGATCCAGCGGCGTAGGACCCCCCGGGCCCGCCATGATGATGAACGTGGCGCCAACGTCCGGCTCCAGCGCCTGGGTCATGTTGTCGCCGGACACCGTGGTAACCAGGAAAGCACCCACCTGCGCGACAGGGTTCCTCTGGCCGGGTTCGGGCATGATGCGGTAGATGACGCTGTCGTCGTCGATGGCTTCGACGACGGCTTTGTAGAACGGCGGATACTCGAACTCCATGCCCACCTCGGGCTCGCCGATGGACTGAATGAAGGCATCCAGAGGCGCCGAATTCACCACCGGGTACGGCCCGAAGGTGTGGTTGCGGGCCATTTCGCCAGAGAAATCGCCCAGGTTGAAGGTCGCGTTGAGGGTGTCGTTGACACCCAATCCCGCCAGGGCGGCCTCGAAGGCCTCCCCGAGGCCCGACATGCCGGTCCCCACCGCGAATTCCAGCGACCTCTTGGCGAATGCGCTGCCAGTTGCGTTGTCCAACAGGGTCGCCCCGGTCGCCGGGTCCATGACCGTCACGCGAACGGTCACTAGGTCACCTTCCTGGATTCCCGCCGGTGCTGAGCTGCATCCGGAGAGGAGTACGGCGGCAGTCACGAATACGGCCAACGCGGGGCCGAAACGGGGGTTGAATGTGAGCATGCAAACCGCGCCTAGCCGCCGCTACTTCTAGAGGGTTCCCGCAGTTGGCCGGGTGCAGGGCGGGTGCCTGTCTGCCACTCGGTCATGCGGGCAGCCAGGCACGGGAACCATGATGGTAGAGGTTCGGGGCGGGGATGCGCAGCCGCAGGCGCTCCGGCGGAGGCGGGCTTGGCGGAGCCTCTGGTGGCAGGGGGGCAGTCCCACGCCGGAAAGGTGGGGCGGCGGCAGTGGTGGCGGCAGTGGCGGTGGTGAAGCCGCTGGAGCGAGCTGTGGCAGTTTCGAACGATGGCCGCCGGCCATCCGGCTTGCGCTTCGGAGGGCCGGTCTGTTGCGCCGGGCACACCGTGCGGCGCAGGTACCGTGGGCCGTCGTCCGGAGCGGCAGGGCGCCTGCCCGTGGGAACGGGCGACGCGTTGGCGTAGAACACGGCTGGCTACATGGAGCCCCCTGCGGGATTATCGGCTGTGGCGCGCCACGAAACGCTCCAGGCGGTCGAACGCCGAGCCAAGCGTGTCCAGGTCAGGCAGGATGACGATGCGGAAGTGGTCCTTGCCGTAGGTGGGGTCAAAGCCACTGCCGTGCACGGTGAGTACCTTCTCCTCGGCCAGGAAGTCCAGCACGAACTGCTTGTCGTTCTTCCACGCAGCCGTGCCGGGGGCGGCGTCCGCCAGAGCGTCGATGCGGGGGAATGCGTAGAACGCTCCATCCGGCTTGGCGCTGCTGATGCCGTCGATTTCGTTGAGACGCTTGACGGCGAAGTCGCGGCGGGGACGCAGCGCGTCATTGGTAGCCTTGACATGATCCTGGGGCCCGTTGAGCGCCGCGGCGGCCGCCTTCTGGGCGATGCTGCTGGCGCAAATGCGGTTGCGGGCCACCTTCAGAACACCCTCCTTGATCTGGGCGAGGCTTCCGGTGGGGTCATTC
>JBFIJP010000520.1:0-2295 GCA_041600695.1 Thermoplasmatota archaeon
GCGTGGCAGGATGCGATGCGCCACGGCAAAAACGGCCGTGGTGACGAAGCCGGCCAGCCAGAGGTGGACGACCGCGGGATGGAGGATGCCAAGCCAGATGGCGGCGCCCCCGGCAGCCAGCGCGTAGGCAACCACCGCGGGCGCCAACAGGAGCGCAGCCCGGTCGGTTGCGTCATAGGCACCCGCCAACAAGCTGCGCTCCTGGGAGCCGCCCTGGCGGGCCTGCAACCAGGCCGCGGCGCCGATGAGAAGACCGGTGATGAGCAGGCACCAGGCGGCCACATCCAGCACCCAGCTAGGCCACGCGGCCAGCGGGTGGAAGTAGCCCCCCACAAGGACGGCCGTGATCGACAAGGGCAACGGGGCAACCTGCTGGAGCTTCAGCGGGGCGGGCCGGCGCTGGTGGAAGGCTGCATCGAGTCTGAATCCCAGGCCGAGGACCAGGTGGCCGGCAAACCCGAAACCGCCGAAGCCAACATGCACCCAGACGAGTTGGCTTGACCCGGGCGGGACTCCGAAAAACCCAGCCAGCATCCACGCGACCGCCCAGGCCAGCAGCCAGGCGAAGGCGAGGCGAGGTCCCACCCGGCTCCACATGGCCAAGGCCGGCGGGCTGGCCATGGGTAGGCAGGGCTTCATCATGCCGCTTCGACTTGCAGGTTCGGCAAAAGCCTTGGCCCCGCAGAGCCCCCACAGGTCCGGTAACCGGTGCGTCCTCGGTGACTGCCCGAGGTTGGCGCCGCGTTCCAGGCGCCAGATTTGCCCCCAAGTTTCAACCGCTTCCGATCGGTTTGGAGAGGGCATGGGCATGCTACAGGAGTTTCGCTCCTTTGCCATGAAGGGAAACATGATCGACCTCGCCGTGGCCCTTGTTCTGGGGGCGGCTTTTGGCCGCGTCATCACGAGCGTGGTCAACGATTTGCTCATGCCGCCCATTTCGTTGGCTCTCGGCGGTGCTTCGTTCATCAATCGCTACGTCGTCCTGCGCGGAACGGTACCGTCGGGTGCCACCCTTGAAGAGGCTCGGGCGGCTGGAGCCATCGCCTTCGCGTGGGGATCGTTCGTCACGATCCTGATCGAATTCATCATCGTGGCGTTGGCCTTGTTCATGATCATTCGACAAATCAACAAGATGAAGCGCAAGGAGGAGGCGGCGGTGACGACCAAGAATTGCCCCCAATGCACCACGGCGATCCCGTTGGCCGCCCGCCGGTGCCCGGCATGCACATCGGAAGTGCCTGCGTAGGCAGGCCGCAAAGGAACAAGATTCGAAGCAACTTCGGTACTGCAAGCAAGCCTTGAACGTGGGTCCGAGGCTGTCTCGTCCGCGTACCCCCCGGGGACGTGGAGGACAAACCATGCCGAAATACCTGGACGTACACAACATGCCCGGAGTCACGAAGGCGGCCGCCGCGGAGGCCCACGAGAAGGATGTCGCCGTGCAAGGCAAGCACGGCGTCAAGTTCGTCCGCTACTGGTTGGATGAGAAGAAGGGGAAGGTCTTCTGTCTCTCGGAAGCGCCCAACGCCGCCGCTGCCCAGGCAGTGCATGCCGAGGCGGGGCACCCCACCAAGGAGATCTACGAGGTCTTCGAGGGCCACTAGCGCGTCCCCACCCCAACAAGAGGCGCCCCGGCGTGTTGGCTTGCTCGGGCGACCGGGGGCGGCCGTTGTTGGGGCCCGCCCCGTCGATTGGCTCGGGACGCGCTGGCGTGGAACGCCCGTCGGCAGCCGGATAACGGGCACCTGCCTCGCCCGCCCGCGGCCCGGCCGCGGTGTTGTCATGTCTGACCCCTTCACGCTCTATGTACAAATGACGGCCCACGAGGGCCAGGCCGAAGCCGCTGGCGACATCCTGGATCGGCTGGCAGACGATGTGGGCGAAAACGAGGCGGAGGTGCTGGACTACCGTACCTACTCCGACGGCCACGGCCGCTTCTGGTCCATCCAGATGTTTGCCAGTTCCGAGGCTTTTCTGAAGCACATGGCCCGCCCGTCGGTAGCGTCGGCACTGCAGGCCATGATGAAGGTCGCGGACACCACGGGAATGACGGTTCTTGGGGATGTCACGGAATCCGTCCAGGTGGCCCTTGCGCCGTCCCAGCCTGATTTTGGCGCCGTTTTCACCGGGTTCATGCGGTTGCACGCGCATCACTGAATGGCACCGGGGGCGCCAAGCCGCGACCCCGCGACCCCGCGACCCCGCGACCCCGCGACCCCGCGACCCCGCGACCCCGCGACCCCGCGACCCCGCGACCCCGCGACCCCGCGACCCCGCGACCCCGCGACCCAGCAA
>JBFIJP010000521.1:0-2264 GCA_041600695.1 Thermoplasmatota archaeon
GCCGTAGGGCAAGCCAAGGCTGCTTCGTGGGGCCGCCGCGGCCCCACTCGATCGAATGATCGAACTTTTCGAAGTTCGGAAGCGATCCTGTTCCCCCGCGACACGGTGCGGGTGACGCCGTAGGGCAAGCCAAGGCTGCTTCGTGGGGCCGCCGCGGCCCCACTCGATCGAATGATCGAACTTTTCGAAGTTCGGAAGCGATCCTGTTCCCCCTCGACACCGTTCGGGTCACCCCGTAGGCTGCTGACCTGCATCGTGGGGTCGCCAAGCGACCCCACGCAACGGACGTTGCCGGCGCCGCCCGGCCGTGCTGCGAGGACTCGTCGAGGCTACGCCAGGCCACAGAGTGCCTTGCGATTTGCCGGGCTCCGGCAACCGGCATCCCGCATCCGCTTCCAGCTGGCCGCAAGGGGCATTCAGAAGCGGACGCCGGGCCAGCATTGGGTGTAGTCGGACGGCTACCCTGCCACAATCACGGTTCCAACCATTCCCAGTCCGCCGTGGGGCCGACAGAAGTAATTGAAAATTCCGGGGTTGTTGAAGGTGTGGCGCACTTCGCCACCCTGACCCAAGTATTCGTCGAAACTGTCTGGCCCAGAGGTGTCGTGTGCGAGACCCCCAGGGGCAGTGGTCGTGGTGACGGTGTGAGGCAGCAGGACGCCATCCCACACCACCGTCGTGCCGGCTGCAACCGCAATGACCGGCGGGGCGAATTGGAACAGGGCCGCACTCACATGCACTTCGTCGGTTTCCGGGGCTTCCACGGGGAGATCCGGAAGTTCAGGAGCTCCAACATCCGGCACCTCAACGCCGCCAGCCACCTCGGACGGCACAACCGGCGCCACACGCAGAATGCCCTCGGCATCTGCGATGTACATGGCGCCGTCTGGGCCGAAGAGGACATCTGTTACCAGCGCGAGGCCGGTGACGAAGTCCTTCACTTCGGTGGCGTGGCCGTCGGGGCCCAGGACCACCTGGGCCACCTTGTGGCTCAGGTTGTGGGTGATCTCCATGGGTTTGCCGTTGTTGGCCGACTGGCGGTTGTGGTTCAACCACGAATCGGCGCCGAAGGTCACGCATTCGCCGACGTAGACCGAACTGTGGAACGCCTCAGGGAACGCCCAGGCACCCTCGGTCGGGAAGTCCAGGCCCGTGGCGCAGGTGTGCCAGCCCAGGTTGGCGGTGGCCGGCGGCACGCTCGCGCAGTCGGGGCCAGGCGGCAGGACCGTGGGAACGTCGGGTGCGTCGACCACGGTCACGTCGCTGCCCACGCCGCCGGACGGGCCGACATTGTAGCAGTACGGGAAGCCGTGGTCGACGCCCCACTCCACCTTGTAGAGCAGGTCCTGGCTGGCGGGGCCGTCGGCGCCGTTCATCGCCGTGTACAGCTCGCCGCCGTAGCTCAAGTCGCCCGGGGCGAAGGCCACGCCGAAGATGTTGCGGAACCCGAGCCCCACGACCTCCACCTTGGCGGCGAAGTCGTCGTTGACAGGATGGGTGCCGATATCGTTGGGCGGGATGTCGTTACCCAGGGCGTCATCCCAGCGCAGGATGGCAGGGTCGCCGACGAGGTCCGCCGGGGTCACGGCCAGGATGGCGCCCGAGTACGGGAACACATCGGGGTGGCCCGTTCCGGTGCCTGTTCCGTGATCGTTGGGGTTCCCGTTGGGCATGTAGAGCCGGCCTTCGGGCCCGAAGCGCAGGTGGTTGACGTTGTGCTGGCCCTGGGGGAGTCCATCCACGATGACCTCCTTAGCACCCGTGGCCGGATCCACCCGGGTTACGCGGCCGTCCGACTGGCCACTCTCCGCGCCTGCGTGGCTGTCGGCAACGTACAGGTAGCCGTCGTCGTCCACGGCGATGCCGAGGATACCGCTAAAGCCGGAGCCCACCGAGGAGGTGGCTCCCGCCACCGGCCCGCCGGGCGTCCAGGTCACATCGACGCGGGTGACGCTGCCGGATGCCAATGTGGCGATGTACAGGTCATGGTCCGGCGCCGGACCGAAGATGATTGCCGTCGGGACGGCCGCCGCCACGAAAGGCTCGATCGTGAAGCCTTCAACCACGCCAGGCACCGGATGGGGGACGACCTGGGTGACGCCTGACGGAGTGCCTACCGACAACGTGAGGGCTACCAGTAGCAGGATTGCAGTGACTCTCATACCACCAACTCTGGCCGGCCAATGGACTCTGGCTCTTTAGCCTGATTCCGCCCCTGCCGCTGACTTGTCAACGGCAGAGGGGCCTTTGTACAGGGTTGGCTA
>JBFIJP010000522.1:0-2260 GCA_041600695.1 Thermoplasmatota archaeon
CCAGCCTGCCCGCCCTGGCGGACCTGGATGATCCGGCTCGCACCGCCCACGCCGCCGCGTGCCTCGCCCGGTGGGGCCAAACCGGCGTCGTGGAGGCCGAGCATGTGGTGGCAGCCGGCCGTCGGCTGCTGGCGTGGGCAGGGGCTGCGGTTCCCGGCGCCCAGTGGCGCGTCGAGGTGCCACTGACAGGCCCGCGGCCCGGCGGCGGCCAATGGGATGGCATCGCCGATCTGATCCTGGTGGGCGCCGACCGGACCCTGGTGGTGGATCACAAGTCTGCCGACTGGAGCCCCTCGGGGTGGGGCGAAAAGGCACAGGCCCACGCCGGGCAATTGGCGGTTTACACCCAACTGGTCGCTGCAGCCGGCCTGCCGGGACCCACCGCTTTCATCCATCTACCCCTGGGCGGCGGCGTTGTGGCCCTGCGGCTCGGCGAGGAAGCCTCCGCGATCCAGTGATTCCGGCGGCAGGCGCACACCGCCCCTACGGGCGTCGAATCCAGGCAGCGATCGCCACCAGCCCCACCAAGAGAACCGTTGGGACCCCAGGCGTCGACCGCTTGGGTTCATCGTCAAGGGGCGCCGCGTCGGGCTGTTCGGCTTCAGCCACCGCGGGGGCGGGCAAACCGGGTACAGATTCCAGGTATTCGTTGAGTGGCAGCCTGAACCAGCCGCCCGGCTGGAGTTGGGCCGGCCCCGGTCCCAGGGTGTCCGGGATTTCGTAGTCCAATTGCAGCAGCAGCATCAGGGTACTGCCCGGCTGGAAGGCCACCCGGTCGCTGGCAGGCAAGGGCACCAAGGTGGCCGTGAAGGCGGCATCCTCGCCCCGACCCAGGCTCTGGGGTGGCGCCGTCAATTCCGCCAGAACCGTTTCCATGCGCCCGGCTGCCCGGTAGTCGTCCGCATCGCAGGTGAACAGGCTCTCGCCGGGAGCTCCCGCGCCAAACAGGACCAGCTTGCCCGAGAAATTGGTCTGCCCATAGGTCCTTCCCGCCGACCACACGGCGGTCAATTCACCGGTGCGGTTCAGGTCGAAATCCAGGCCCAGGGCCAGGGCCGGACTGAGGCACGCATCCCAGCGGCTGCTGGTTCCCATGAACTCGTTGGCGGTGCTGTCCACCGACCGACCCGTGTCGGCGGGATCGTCGGCCAGGGTGCTCATGAAGCCGTCGCCGTCGGCGTACCCCATGGCATCGAAGGCCGGATCCAGCCCGCCGGGCAGGCGACGAACATGCAGATGCAGCGTGTCATGGTGACCGGCCGGCTGGGGAACATCAAGGTAGTGGACGCCCAACTCCAGCCAGGCGCTGGCGCCCGCGGCCTCCAAGTGGAGGGTGAAATTGCTACTGCCGCCATGCTGGTGCCTGGCCGGGGTCGACACCAGCAGCGGCAGGGACGCGCGTTGGAGGGAGCGCAACACCAGTGACTCTTCCGGCATCTGGACGGTCCATCCTTCCGGGAGGCCCTCCACGCGAGCCACTGGCCGGAGCATATCCTCCCCGCCGTTGGCGATCTCAACTTCAAACCGCAGACTCGTCTGGCCCCCGTTGGACGCCCGGTACGGCTGGTCGGTCCGCACCGCCAGACCCCCGCTGCCGCCGCTGCCACCGAAACGGATCGTGTAGGCGGCGCCCGGGCCGTCGTCAGGCATGTTGTCCGCCGTCACCAGGGCGTCCACGCAGCAATTGAACGGATCGTCCGGCGGCGGCGCGCCGAGGCTGAATTGCGAGAACGACATGCTGTGGATGTCCACGATCTGGCGGCCCCGGGTGGGCGGCGAACCATGCTCATCCAGCAGCAGGGCCCGGGGGAGGCGGGCCTTGATGGTGCCGGCCTCGGCGTCCGCCACGTGCTCCAGATTGGCCACCCGACGGAAGTCAAAATCGGACGCCACGACCTCGTTCCAGAGCGAATAGAACACGCCATCCAGGTCGCGCCCGCTTTGCAGGACGTACCGCTTTTCCCCGTACTGCATCACGGTGCGAACGTCCCCGTTGGTCGCCTGGGAGTCGCCGGGACCGCCATCATAGCCTTCCACCTGCACCGTGATCCAGAACTCGGCGGGGGTCTCCTCGAAGGCGACCGCTCGCAAATCGACGGCTTCCCACGGGCCCGGCATGGGAACCTCGTTGCCGTAGGACGCCAGCCGGACATCACCCGCGGGGTCCTCCAGCAGGGTCAGCCCGGCGACGGGCGAAACCATCAGCAGCGCGATCAACAGGAGTACCTTCACACATGTTCCAGCACCATCCTCCATGAAA
>JBFIJP010000523.1:0-2252 GCA_041600695.1 Thermoplasmatota archaeon
GGGGCATCAGGTGGTCGGCGGTGGTCACCTCGACCGAGGAAACCACTTCCGGCGCCGCGGGGTCCGTGATGTTGACGATCATGAAGCCATGGTCCATGACGCCCACGAACACGTGGTTGTCTGCCACGTCCAGTTCCGAGAGGGAGCCGGGCGGCCCATCGGGGCCCAGCGGATTGAATCCCACTAGGGTCATGTTGTTGGCCAGGTCGTGCTCGGCCGGATCTGCGTGGTCGTGGCCCAGGATCACGGGGTTTAGCCATGTCTTGGGAACCGGGGGTTCGGTCGTATCCAGGGCCTGCTCCGACAGGCAACCTGCCAGGGTGGGAATGAGTATCATCAAGGCCAGCCATCCACGCTGCATGCATCCGCAGGTGCTTGGCCCCTTCAACCGTTTTGCGGCGATCGTGGGTTGCCTGGGGGGTCTGGCGCGCTCGCTTCTTCGCCCGACGGTTCTGCATCCACAGCATCCAGGGGTGTCGCGTCGCGCTTCGGCTTGCGCGTGGGCTCGGCGCCCCTGGGTTCAGGAGCTCTGTCCTGTTGGGCCTTGTCCGATTGGGCATTGAGCCCGGGTTGGCTGGCGGGCCTTGGCAACCGCAAGCGCAGCTTCACACCGGCCAAGCGGCGCCGCTCGGGCAGGCCGGGCGCGTCGGGCGCGGCCGGCCGCCCAATCGGTTCGGCCTCAACGGTTCCTCCGTTGGCCACGGCAAAGCCGCTTGCCAGGTACATGTGGAGGATGTCGGCGACAGGTCCCGGCTCGCTGCTCAGCGGCTTGAACATCCGGATCAGGTCCGCCTCGCTGAGGCCCTTGCCGTAGCCCGTTACAACCAGCGTTACGTGGTCTCCGCCAGTCGTGGCCTCCACGGCAATCCGACCCCGCGGTGTGGCGGCGCTGCGAGCCGTTTCGAACATGGATCGGACGATCCGCTGCGTGTGCTCTGGGTCAGCTTGAACGACCAGGCCCTCGGGCACCAACAGGTCCACCGACCCGCCCACCCAGTGTGCGATGTCATGATCTGCTGCCGCCGCCGCGTTGACGATGGCAGTCAGGTCCACCGTCCTGGGTCGCGTCTGCAGGGTGCCGCTTCGAATGTGCACGGCGGTCAGCACGTCCTGGAAGATCCCCTGCAACCGCCTTACGTTGCGCTCCATGACATCGAAGGCCTGCAATTGCAACGCGTCGGCGTTGCTGCCGGCCCGCCGGCGCAAGGCGGACAACTGCAGAACCAGCGGAGTCAGCGGCGTGTTGAGCGCGTGCGCCAGGAGGTTGAGCAGATCGGTCTGCTGCTGGGCCTGATCCCGGGTTTCCTCCAGTGCCCTGGATGTGGAGCGAAGGATTTCGCGTTGGACCGTGCGATCCTGGCCAGGCGCTCGATTGGCGAAGATCACGAGGGACCGCCACGACTCCTGCCGGGCCAGCCTCAGGGGTTTCACCACGTAGCGGACCGGCAGCGGGCTCAAGTCGGCCCGCGTCCAGGTGTCGTCGGTTCGGGGTACCGATCTTCCGTTGCGCACAGCGGTCATAATGGGGCACGAGGTCTCATCACATAGCGCCCCGTTCGACTTCGTGAGGTGGTGGCGCAGGTGGAAGAACTTCCCTGTCAGGTCCGTGCCGGGTTCGCCCGGCCCGAGCAGCGTCGTCGCCGCCCGGTTCGCCAAAACAATGCGGCCCGCCACATCCAACACCAAGACCGCCTCGTCCATGATGTCCAGAAGCGACGCACGCAAGGTCACCGCCTCGGCCAGGTCCGCCTGCACCTGGTCATTGAACGTCTGGAGCTTGGTCAGCGCAACGGCCCTGAGGGCCGCCTTGGCCAGACTGTCTGGCGTCAGGTTGTCCTTGGTTAGATAGTCGACAGCGCCCCTCTTGATGGCGGTCACCGCCACTTCTTCGTTCCCCCGACCGGTTATGAAGACCACCGGCGGCGGGTGGGCGCTGGCTATGATGTCCTCGAGGACTTCCAGTCCGGTTCGTTGGCCGAGGTCATAGTCCAGAAGGATGAGGTCGTACCGGCTTTGTCGCACCCAGTCTGCGGTGTCGGCTCCGTCCGCGTCAATGTCGAGCTCGAAGTTGTTGGCTCCCAGTACCTCGGTAAGGTACTGGCGCAGCAGGACCACATCGTCAGGGTCGTCCTCGACATAGAGGATGTTGAGCACTCCGCGAGTCATTCGCCCTCCTCCGGCGGCAGCGAGACGGTATCGAACCAGTAGGTAGTCAGCGCTTGGGCGACCCGGACAAAGGCTTCCGCGTCCAC
>JBFIJP010000524.1:0-2250 GCA_041600695.1 Thermoplasmatota archaeon
CCCTTCTGCGCGTGAATCCGATTAAAGCCGCCGACCACTCGTCCGCAAACCATGTACATCACTGGTTCCGCGACGGCGCAATCGGGCCCCTTGCCGACGCGCAAGTCGGTGGGAACGCCCTCCTGCACGATGACGCTGGTCGTTTTGACGCCCTCTTTTCCCTTGGCCATCTTTTCGCGGCCCTTGGAGTTGAGGCGTAGGAATTCCTCACCCGAATCGACGGCCATGACCCCCATTCCGTAGGTGCCTGCGTCGGCCTTGACGAAAACCCGGGGCGTTCGCTTGATGCCGTATTCCCTGTATTTTCCAGCCACGTTGGCGACGATGCGGTCGATGGCCGCCGCCACCTCGTCCAAGCCGACGCGCCCCTTGAAATCCACGCCATCAACCCGTTCGTGTCGGGCGCTGATGCACCAGCAATCAAATCCAACGTAGGCCCCCAATTGGGATGCCAATTCGTTGACGATGCGGAAGTGCTCGGACTTGCGGCGGCGGTGCCACCCCATGCTCGCCGGCGGCGTCACGGGTTGACTCAGGCCGTCCAGGATGGCAGGACTACCGGCGCTCAAATCGTTGTTGAGAATGACCACATCGGCCACAGCGCCGCCGGCGATCAAGTCATCCCCCTCGCGCAGGATTCCGTGCAGCGTGATTTCATCGCCAAGGGCCGTCTCGACCGTGGCTTCGGGAAACAACTCCTCGTTCAGGGTTCCCAGGGTCACTTCGTAGCCAGCGGCCGTGAACAGGTCCGCCATCACCTTCAGGTTCTGGAAATACCACGTATTGCGGGTGTGGTTCTCTGCAATAATGAGTACCTCGCGGGCGTCGGGGTAGATCTTGTGCAGGTAGCCATCGATGGCCCTAGCTGCCTCGCCGTGGCTGCGCCCGGCCAAGTTGTTGAAGCCGGCGGGGAAGGCATTGGTGTCCACCACGGCGGCCTTGCAGTCGTTGCGCCGGATGTCCACGCTGGTGTAGACGGGGCACATCACCTGGTTGCGATGGTAGGCGAGGAATTCCTCGATGCGCTCGGCCTCTTCGACCAGGACCTTGTCGAGGCCCGCCAATGTGCTGATGCCCTGCGCCTGCGCCATGCTGGGCGGGCGACCGCGGCGGCGCATAAGGGGTTGAGTGTACGTGTGCTCTAGGCCAGGTCGCTCAGGCTTACCTTCCGCCAGTCAGCGCCCTCAACAAATAGCTCGTGCCAGAGATCGTAGAGCAACTGCTCGGCGGGGGCGCCAAACGTGCCGGCCAACGGGTGTTTCTCCATGGCGCGGGGTGACACCAACCGTGCAGCCTCGGCCTCGAAGCGATCCATGACCTTGGGGCTCGTGGCGCGCCCGGCGGGCACCTTGGGCCGCCAGAGGAGGTTCTTGGGCAGCCCGGCGGCGCCGAGGCCCTCCAGACCCTTGCGCAGGATCCACTTCTCCGTGTTGTCGTGCATTTTCCACGCCCACGGCACGGCGCGGCTCGCCTGGTGCAGGGGTTTGCTCAGAAACGGCACCCGCACCTCAAGGCTGTGGGCCATGCTGTTGCGGTCCACCAGGCGGAGCTGGAAATTGTTGAGTTGGCCCTGCTGGTCCCATTCCGCCAACGCACTACCGCTGGTGTGGTTTTGCAGCACCTGGACCGAGAGGTGCTCCAGGTGAGCCGGGCAGGATGCCCGCAGGCGCGCGAGGCGCTCGCGCGCCAGCCGCTGGGGTTCCCGGTAGCGACCGTAGCCGCCCCACAGCTCGTCGCTGCCCTGGCCGCACAGGCCTACCGTGACGGTTTTCCGCATGAATTCGAAGAGCGGCAGGAAAAAGAATTCTGTGTAATTGATGTTCTCGTTGTGCCAGGTGTAACGGGGCATGTCCGCGATGACCGTGTCAAGGTCGAACGTGGTTTCGCGGTGGTCCGTGCCCAAGTGCTCCGCCAGGCGCCGGGCGGCCCGGAAGTCCTCCACGTCTTCCGACTCCGCGATGGTGAAGGTGTGAATCGGCGCGTCCGACAGGAGCCGCTGGTGGACGGTTGCGACCGCCGCCGAGTCGAGGCCGCCGGACAGGATCACGCCCAGCGGCACGTCGGACAGGAGCTGTTCGCGCACCGAGTCGACGAAGCGCTCCCGGATGGCGTCCCCGGCGTCGCTTGTGCTGTCGAATGCTTCGGCGGCGACTTGGTAATAGGGCTGCCACGCAACGTCGTTGCAGGTCGCCTGCTCGCCGGGTCGAAGCCTGGCCCATGTGCCCGGCGGCAACTGGTGGATGTCCCTGA
>JBFIJP010000525.1:0-2249 GCA_041600695.1 Thermoplasmatota archaeon
CATGCATGATCCTCGTAGCGAATAATCTCCGCGTTCGCGCTGACGTTCGCCTGTTGACCAACACGAAGAACACCACGGGGCGGTGCAAGAACTAGCTTCATAGTGCGAGCCCGCAGCCGCAATGGGCGCTCTCGATTGGCCTCATCTCGTAGCCGTAGGTGCCAAGTACAGGCAAGAAGACGGCGACACCCACGCAATGGCCTGTCCCCGCCTCCGCCTGACACGCTTCGTATTGCGTCTCCAACTCGCGCCCCGGGCCGTGGTTCCTAGCGGCCGTGGGCACGATCAGCGGTGTACCAAACATGAATGCAACACCGTTGTTCAGATCAGTCCGCTAGCGCAGATGACCATTTAATCTCCGCAGCCCACACCAGGATGAACAGCTCGGTGGCCCTGCCAAAAAGCGGAGGACAGAGGGGAGGAAATGCGCCGCCGCTTCTACGCGGCATAGTCTTGGCGCTCCTGGGTGCAACAGCCCTTCGCCAGCGGCGCCCTCAACCATGGCGGCTGGCCCGCGTGGCCATCTAAGCCGAAACCGGAGCCCTCTCGTTGGCCGTGTACAACTTCAACCGGCCCTGCAACTTCACAGCAATCAAGCCCTCATCCGCCAGCCGCTTCAGCCGATGTTGCGTGGTGGACCGGCTCCAACCCCAAGAGGCGTCGGCGTGGTCGAGGACTTCCCTCTGCATCGAGCCCGGGTTCTCCAATAGCCACGTGTGGAGCCGCTTGAGTTCTGGCTCGCGAAGCATGACGACCGTGTTCCACGACTCATCAAATCGGCCGTGATTCTCGAAATAGCGGAGTGTGGACTTGTGGCCGTGTTCCTGGATTAGGTTGGCTTGGTTGAGCACGGCCAAATGATGCCTGGCGGTTCCTGTTGGAATGCCGGTGCCACGGACGACTTCGCGGAATGTACCGCCTGGATTGCTCAGGATGTAATCGTGGAGCTTGCGGCGATTGGGATGAGCAAGGGGGACTTGTTTGGTGCGCGTCGAGAATGCACCCAGGGCGGCCTTGAGCGCTGCGGCCAAAATGGCGGTAATTCCTAGGACCGCAGCGAGGTCGGAGTCAATGAAAACCGGGGGGCCCTCATCAAAAACCAGTGTAGCTGCAGGACCCTCAATGTCCGCGGCGATCCTGCCTCCAGCACCAACGACCGATCGGAGCCCGAGCAATTCAAGTGGTCCCCAGGCCCGCAGCGTTTGGTTGGAAGCTACATGGCAATCGTTCATGCCTTCGCAAGTGCGCCACGATGCCTGCGGCAGCCGAAGGAAGCCGTCCAGGACAAGATTGACGGCTCCGCCGCCGGCCAGCGAGTACGCCGGATCGGCCGTGAAGGTGAAGTTGACTCCGCTGAGGTTCATCACCGTATAGCGATACGCAAGGATACCGCGGCCATCAGCACCCGCCGGCTCGCTCACCATGTTAACCCGGTCGGCGCTGGGCGGGCATCGGGCGTCATTGTTGGAGCAAAACAGGCCCCCGTCATGGACCAATAGTTGCCGGGCGCCATGAACCGACACACTCACGCGCTGCGGGAATTCCCGGGAACTCTCCAGCGATATGTCTTCGTCGTTGACCGGACAATAAATTGTGGGGAAAAGGAAACGGCCAGTCAGTTGCCGTGGCATATAATTGACGGGGCACGTGATGGGGCGGCTTTCGACAAGGCCCGTTGCGTCTGGCGTGTGCACAGCCACCGAATCTGCCAAGATGAAGATGGATGAATTCTGATCAGCCAAATTGAAGCTGATGCGGGTGGATTGCTCGAAGGTGATGGGATCTGAATACGTTTCAGGCATGGGGTTCTTGATTGGAACGTGCTCGTGTGGGACACTAAGGACCAGGCGCTCAATCCTGTACCAGGAGTCCTTTGCATCGACCTCAAAATGGATGTCTGCCTCGCCGCCCAACATATCGGCGAGGAGAACCCAATTCCCTGTCGTCTCGAGCGGCGTGCCCTCAGCCCTGGCGCCGCTGCCAAACTCCAATGGCGCGGCCGCCGCGGGCGCCGCCACGAGCAGGATTAGGAGGATCGACAGTCGAAGTTGTTCCATGTTGTAATCTCCCCTGAGGCGTTCAAATTGTGGCGTCGTTGCGCTGCGAGCACATGGTCGGCCACGGGTTCGTTGAGGGGTGGCTCAGAGAAATGAGCAGCTGCTAGACCGGGAGGCAGCCACGGCGAATTGTACGTGAGAATGAAGTCAAGGCCCGTCATCGAGGTTTCATTGAACCACACAAATCGGGAC
>JBFIJP010000526.1:0-2241 GCA_041600695.1 Thermoplasmatota archaeon
CCAAGCCCACCGATCCCGGCCGTCAACCAACTACGCCAGACGATCCAGCAGTAGCTACTCCACGAGAGTCCACGGATCAACTTCACCTCAACGACTGCAAAGTGTTTGAGCTAGGGTTTCGCTGGCCGATGGATTCCAACCCATCGGGGCCGCCCAGTGAATGGGAAAGAAACGATGGGGGGCTTTGGACCCGGACCCATTATTCCCTTTACCAATGCGAGCGATTAGGCTGGCAAGGGTTCGAGCGGCCGGCCACGATCCTTTTCGAGTTCGACGACAACTACGCCCACGCCTTCAACTGCACACCAGCAGATGGCGGCTTGCTGTTCGTCCTCCATCGCGTCTACGTGGATGATGAAGCCCTCGCGAGCTCCTTCGGCGAAACCCTGCACTGGCCAGTCCTGATGGCAAGCCTCGATCTGCGTGTCGAATCAGACGCCGTTGCAACGACGGTGAGCACAACGTGGTCCCCCGCAGGCTACCCGGAGTCAACGGCAACCTACCGCGAAACTAGCTCCGAAAACCCCGGACCGGGCCCAAGCTTCGCCTGGCGCTTCATCTGGGGCCACGCGGCCGGTGTTTCCGCCATGGATTGGGCTCAGCAAGTGCAGCGCAACGCGCGGCAAACCACCAAGGCGCTCGTGGACATGGAGGATCCCTTCCTTGTGTCGGGCGGCGAAGCCGATACCCCCCTGGCGGACGCATCGTACGGCTTCAACTTGAGAACAACAGCCACCATCACACAATATCAGGATCAGAAATGCGATTCGCCGTTGTAATACTGCTCATTCTGGCCGCAACGCCATCGGCCACGGGTAGTATCCTCAACTTCGAACCGCCGGTGGCCATTGCAGGTCAAATTGACGGAGGGAATGCAACGTGGATCGTCATAGCGTTCAAAGGCGAAGAACACGATCGAAACCCGATGTTACACGTCAGAGGCTTCGTTGAAAACACCGTCACAAGTCGGTTGGTGACAACGGTTTATGCGACTCCAATTGGGCCCGCCGATGTGGCGACGGCAGGCCCTACAATGCCCTTTTATAGGGGGCCCCTGCGCGCCGATATTGAACTCGCAATCCCAGACAGTTTGTCGACCATCGTGGCGCGCGTTTCATCATCCGATCTTCAATTTACCAATACAACGGGTACAATTGAGTACTTGCCGTCGCCCGCGTGCCTAAGTTTCCATATGGGAGGCGACTTTGATCATCATGCGATGCCACCCAACATGTGCCTGTTGGAAGGATCAGTCGCGCTACGATTTGTACAACTTGTTTCGCCATCATCCCTGGCGTCGAATTTGACGGTTTCCGAGATATATTTGCACAATTTTGAGGCGCGTTGTCGCACCGATCAATGTGTGTCAGGCGGCGGATTCTCTCACCAGACCCTGTACGATGACGGCGGACATCGGGTAAGCATATCCAACTATGACTTCTCCCGAATCAGCGCAGATGAGCTCGTTCTGTCTGGGATCAGCGGTGCATCTCACGTATTGGCCGGAGGCCCTAGCATCGATGTCTGGTTTGAGGGACTGGCCCGCTTGCCGCTGGCCCGAGGCTCGCCCTGTGACGGCTGCCCTGAGGCCTCCGGGGAAACACTGCGACTAGACGGCAATCTTGCCCTTCTGGGCCTTACCGGTGACCCCCAAACAGGCCGTTTGTCCGCAACGGTGGTGGGCCAGCCCGCCGCGCTGCGCTTGGATGAAGGTGCCTGGAGCGCGCCGCAGGCCATCGTCACGGCAACCGGAACCGCGCTCGGCCTTGCCCTCTTCGTGAAGTTGGCACTCCTGGCGCTGCGGGCACAGATCGCCCACCCCCTCAAGAACACCAAGCGTGCGTCGTTAGGCCACTACATCAAAGAAAATCCCGGGGCGACCTTCCGTGAACTAGTTCGAGAAACGGGCATCGCCACAGGCACGGCCCGACACCACGTGGCTGTCTTGACCCGCCACGGCCTTATTCTGGAGAACCGCCACGAAGAAACCTTGCGCTACTTCGCGGCGGGTCAAGGCTTCGAGGACTCCTGGAAGGACCAGGTGCTACTGCGGGAGCCGTGTCTTCGGGAGCTGCACGGTTGGCTCCTCGCCGAGGGGCCCGGGTACCAAAAGGACATCATCGACACAGCGGCGAATTGGGGCTGGAGTCGCAGCACCACCCAGCACCGACTCAAGCGACTGGCCACCGGTGGCTTGCTTGAGGTGGTCGAGCGCGGTCGGCTGAAGCAGTACCATGCCCG
>JBFIJP010000527.1:0-2229 GCA_041600695.1 Thermoplasmatota archaeon
ACGTCGCGGCCGAGGATGCCGCTGGCCAGGGTCGCGATGACCTCGTTGGCGTTCATGTTGCTCGAGGTGCCGCTGCCAGTCTGGAAGACATCGACGGGGAACTGGTCCGCGTGCTCGCCCTGGTAGATCTCGAAGGCGGCCTCACTGATGGCGTCCGCGACATCCTCGGACAGTTCGCCGAGTTCCTTGTTGGCTTGGGCGCAGGCCCACTTGACCAGCGCCAGGCTGCGCACGAACTCCGGTGCCATGCGGGTGCCGCTGATGGGGAAATTGAGCACCGCGCGCTGGGTCTGGGCGGCCCACTTCGCGTCAATCGGCACTTCCATTTCGCCCATCGAGTCGCGCTCGAGGCGGCTGTTCGGGCCCTGCATTGCCGTGAAGGTGGCGTCGGCTTCCTGGCTCATGGTTGCGCCAGGAGCGCGGCCCGTTTAAGAAGGCAAGGCCGGCGGCGGCAGCCGGCTGCTGCCGGGGTCAGGCCCCTGCGCTTCCGGTGGCCGGCACGCGGGCAGCCACGTCCGTCGGGTGCAAGCGCACCGCACGCCCGTCGCGCCGGGCGTCGATGAGGCCGGCCGCGCGCAGCCGCTGGATGTGGTAGTGGCCCGTTTGCGGAGTCAAGCCGGCTGCGGCTGCAGCCTCGGCGCCGGGGATGCCGGGGTTGTCCATGACGGCTTGCAGGATGCGCTTTGCGCCGTCAGACCGGAGGGCGGGCAGGGCCGCCATCACGCGCCGGTCGATTTCTCCCTTGACGTAGTAGCAGGTGTATCCGGCGGACCGGGCGCTGGTCAACCGACCTCCTTTCTCGAGGAGGTGCAGGTGGTGCTGGAGGGCTCCGTTGCCCAGGCCGACGCGGCGGCGCAATTCGTTGTAGTGAAGGCCGGGTTCGGCGCGCAGGGCGTCATGGATGGCGCGGCGCTCCCGGTGATCGAGCAGCGCATCCGTGTGGACGCGGGTGAACAGGCCAGCCCCGCCGGCTTTGACGATGGGCCAGAGGTAGTAGAGCAGCGCTCCGAAGAACGCAGCCAGACCCACCCCGGCGGCCTGGGCGGGCGACGGCCAGGACCAGATGCTTTGCAGGGGTGCTGCTGCATAGGCTTCGTCGGATTCGGGGGTGCGCTCGTCGGCCAGGTCCAGCGGCGTCGGCGTGTCGCGGGTGTAGGCCTGGAAAGACTCGGAACCGTGGGTGAGTAAGCCGTTTGTCCAGGAGAGGTCGCTGGTGTCCCAGGCGTCGAATCGGTTGTCGATGAGTGGGTAGCCCGGTTCTGCTTCCCGGTAGTAGTAGGTCTGGCCTGCGCCGAGCTGGGTCGTGACGTTCTGGCACGAGGCGTCGTCGCAGGTGACGAGGAAGGACCATGATGGCGAGGCGTCCGGGTTTCCCGTACCCGCCATGGCTTGCTCCCATTGCGCCAGCAGCGAGGCGGCGGTTGGGAACGAGGTGGGCACCCGGGCGGAGGGCGGCAGGATGCGATCCTCGACGGGGGCCGTCCAGGGGTCTTCGTAGCGGTAGGTCGTTTCCGGTGCACCAATGGGGACCCCGGGCAGGAGTGTACGGGCGGCCCGGTCCTGGGCGATGGCAACGCCGTGGCGGGCGTCGCCGTCGGTGACGGTGAAGCTCCAGCGCTCCGTGTGGCGTCCGTCCATGTCGAAGGCAGCGTGGCCGGCGTGGGCCATGTAGGCGTCCGGGTGATTGGCCATGAACGTACGCAGGCCGTCGTTGGTGGGGTCGGACAGGGCGTACCGGTAGGCGGCGCTGAGGGGCCACGGATGGCCGGCGCCAGTGTCGTCAAGCAGCCAGGGCGTGCGTGCCGCCAGGCGCAGCGGGGCCAGATCGGGCGGCGTCGGTCCGCCCGTGGCGAGGGGCACGGTCCCGCGCGTGAAATGGGTGAGCTCTAGGACGTCGCCGGGGGCCCCGAAGGATCCGCCGATGAGGTCCTCCATGCGCACCGGGTAGGGTGAGTCGGGGCTGTACCAGGCGCGCCAGTCGGCTCGCGTCCAGCGGTTGGGCCGGTCGTCCGGGTGAAGCGTCGTGTAATCCACCACGAGGAGCCCCTCGCCGTCCTCGGTGACACCGCGAATCCTGCGCCAGTGGCCGTTCGGATCGTGGTCGCCCGCACCCCACTGGCATGTCTCGGTAAACGGCTGGTACGATCCCGGCCGCAGGACTTCACCCTGGAAACTGTCGAGCAGACCACAGGGGAGCGCCTGGAAGGAATGGAACGTCGTGGTGCGCCA
>JBFIJP010000528.1:0-2226 GCA_041600695.1 Thermoplasmatota archaeon
CCCTTGCCCCACGCCCCACGCCCCACGCACCTTGCCCCGCCGCGAAACACAGCAAGTATCATCCATATGCCTATAATTGAAGGGACATCTGTCGGCGTCGTGGCGTCCCGTTTCGGTCGCCGCGGAGTTTCTAGCAATGAAAAAACTGGGATTCTTCCTGGCGGCCCTCCTCGTCCTTGGAGCGCTGCCATTTGCCGGCGCGGACAACGATTCCCGTTCGCGGCGCGACCCGACCCTCATGGGCGACCAGGACTTCTTCGGTTCCAGCCGGGAAGGACCACGCTGCGAGGCCTTCGACCATCGAACCCGCCGCGAGGCAGGCTCCGAATTCGATCACTTCGACCCCGCCTCCGACCGGACCCTCGGATGGACCTTCGAACTGCGCTCAGAGCGACCACTTCGCGCCGGATGGCCGGTTTCCGCCGTGGAACTGGAGTTCGACGTCCGGCGCGAAGCCGGAAGCCCCGTCCAAATCACCATAGACGGCACCACCGTCTTGCGGGATACGTCATGCGAATTGGCAGACAGGATCACCCTTGCCTACACCGACGAGGACGCCGAGGCCCTGCTGGAGGACTTGCGCGTCGTTGTCCAATACGAGGAAAACGGCGCCCCGTCCGCCATCGATTACGTCGATCTGGACATCAGCTACACCCCCTTGGACCCGGCCGCCTCATGCGTCGTCGCCCCGCCCCCGCCCGGCGAGCCGACCGGCTGCCGCCTTGACCTTGCCCCTGGACAGTGGCATCTTCTGGGACTCAACCGCGAGGCGCGCCACTGCCGCCTCTTCATGGAAGATGACGACGGCCGGCACCGCTTCAGGTCGATCGGCGACACCGTGGTTCCGGCGGGAGCCACCACCCGTGCGCAGTGCCCCGCCGGCTACGCCGGCCCGGTCCAACTGGACGGGTACCAGCCGACCTGATCGCCTCGGTGGGCAGGCGGACCGGCGGACCATGGGGACCACGCTGGCCAGGCGGGCTTGTCCTGGGGCCCTGGCGCAGCCTAGCTCCACGTGAGTTGGTACTGGGCGCCGTCCAGCGACGCCAAACCCACGACGACGGCGGTGAATCCGCGGTCGCAGCCACCGAGCCGCACGGTGATCTGGGCGGACGGGTTGACCGCCGTCACCACCACCGCAGGCGGAACGCCCGCGTGGTCGGTCGTGAGCAGGAGCGCTTCATCGGCCGAAGGCTCCAGCAAGCGCAGCGTGGCGGTGACGTAGAAAATGTCGTCCGTGCAGGGCTGCCCAAGCCAGCCCATTGGGTCGCGGATGTCGATGCGGCCGACCTCCGATGAGCCACCATAATGGTGGGTATGGATGTCACCTGGGTGTGCCGTTCCCGTGACCGCCGAGACGGACTGGGACACGGCGAGGACGAGCAATAGTGGGAGAACCAGAATCCGATGCATGCGCGGGCCACGGCCGGTGCCGGCATAGACGTGCCGCCCGTCGTCCGTCAAGCCGCGGCCAAGAGCAGGGGAACTTACGCCACCGGCTCCTTCGGATCTGCGCCTAGGCAGACCAGGTTTCTCCCAGTTCTCCCATCGCCTTGACCATCTCGTCGTCGCTCAGGGCCCGGCCGTGGTACTCAGCCTCGCCCTCCATGAAGCTGACGCCCTTGCCCTTGATGGTCTCCATGACGATGCAAACCGGCTTGCCCTTTACCTGGTCCGCTTCGTCGTAGGCTGCCTGGACCGCCGCCAAGTCGTGGCCGTCACAGGTGATGACATGGAAGCCGAAGGAACGGAATTTGTCGCCGGTGGGCTCAATGCCCTTCACGTCGGCAACAGGCCCGTCGATCTGGACCTTGTTGTGATCCAGCAGGACCACGACGTTGTCCAGCTTCCGGTGGGCACTGGTCATCGCCGATTCCCAGATGTTGCCCTCCTGCAACTCGCCGTCGCCCAAGATCACGTACACCTTGCCGGCGTGACCGTCCAGTTTCTTGGCAAGTGCCACGCCGTTGCCGTACCCCAATCCCATCCCGAGGCTCCCCGTGCTCATTTCGACGCCGGGAATCTTGCGGTCGGCGTGGCCCTGCAGGAGGCCGCCGAGGCGGCGCAGGCGTGGGAACTCGGCCTTGTCGAAGAAGCCCATGTCTCCGAGCACAGCGTAGAGGCCGGGGGCGCAGTGACCCTTGCTCAGGAGGACCACGTCGCGGTCGGGATCGTCAAGGCGATCCGGGGCGACGTTCAGGCGATTGTAGTAGAGCTCGCAAAGGA
>JBFIJP010000529.1:0-2173 GCA_041600695.1 Thermoplasmatota archaeon
GGCGGACATTGGCCAGGAGTTCGTAACGATCCACGAGGACACCGGCGTCACGACCATCACCCGGGGCGACGACGGCGTCTTCGACATTGCTGCGTCCAACAAGCATGGCCCCGTCGAGGCCCGCGCCAGGAACGTGGTTCTCGCCACGGGGTGCGTGGATCGGCAGCCGCAATTGCGAGACTTTCGCCGCCGCGACATCGAGGCCGTTCTGCCCTACGCCAACAAGGGCCTCGCCGACTACTGCCTGCTGTGCGACGGCCACACGGTCAAGGGCAAGCGCGTCGCCGTGCTGGGATGTAGCCCCGGTGTGAGAGGTATCGCACGCAGCCTGAAGAAAAACTTCGGCGCCGAGACCGTGCTGGTGCCCCTGTGCAACACGGATCAGCACATGCCTGGCGTGCAGGACCCCCATGCGGACTGGAAGGACATCGAGGAGAAGATGGAGGCGCAAGGCATTCCGATTCTGTACGGCGAGGTGGCCTCTTTCTCTGGCATCAAGGACGGCCGCTTCGCCATCGAGTTCGCCGACGGCCGCCAGGAGTGGTTCGACAAGGCATGGATCAGCATGGGCTGGTACAAGGTCAACAACGACCACGCCGTCGCCCTCGGGGGCGCCACCGACGACGATGGTTTCGTCCTCGCCGACGGCGACGGTCGCATGCTCGACGAAAAGGGCGAACCCGTGGAGGGGGTGTACGTGATTGGCGACCTGCGCTCAGACACTTGGAAGCAAATCCCCATTGCCTGGGGTGAAGCGGAAACCGCTGTCGTCCATGCTTTCGTGTACTCGTAGGCCGCGCGGCTCCTGCGGTGGGGTGCCGGCCGCGTAGCGGGTGGCACCCGGGGGCGCGGTGCAGCGGCGCGCCGCTGCCTGGAAACAGATCCCCATTGCCTGGGGTGAGGCGGAAACCGCTGTCGTCCACGCGTTCGTGCAGTCGTGAGGCGCCACGCGAGGGGCCTACTCCTTCCAGGAAAGGGTCGCGGTGATGATGGCCTCCACGTCGTGGCTCACCACCTGCGTGAGCAGACGGACCTTCCAGGTCTCTTCGGTAAGGCGGTCATGAGTCAGCGTCAGTGGCGACGCGCCTCCTACCCCGGTCGTGAAGTTGTGGCCGCGCCAGAGATCCAGGTGCATGTCGCAGGGGTCGACGGTGCACGTCCACGTCGCCACCGCTTCCAGCGAGGCGTCGGCGGGCGGCGTGAAGTTCCCACCGTAGGACGAACCCAGGGGCAGATGAACGATGGCGGAGGTCACGGGTGTTCCGCCGCCCACGTCCCAACGGATGTTGAAGACGTGCACCTCTGTGCGCAGGTTTGCCGTCGCGTTGCCGCCAGCCGGCTCCTCTGCGTTTTCTGGGGTGGATTGGTACGGCGTATCGCTGTCGGCCACGGAGTCGCCCGCCGGATGGGAGTCATCCGTGCATCCGGCAAGCAGCGCCGTAGCGACGAGCGTCAGCATCGTTTTGCTACGCATGTCCCACTGGTTCCATCGACGGCCCACTATATTTTGTGGCCATGCGGAAGAAATCTCAGCCCCGCATCTGGCCACCAAGGCCCAGGAAGCGGCGCCACTGCTGCTCGCGAAAACCCGCCACGGCGCCCTTGGGGGTGTCGAGCACTGGCGCCTTGATGAGTTCCGGGTGAGCGCCAAGGATGTCCTTGAGCCGATCGTCGCCTGCGGCGGCGGGGTCGCCGACCAAGCGGCCTGCGTCGGGCTGGCGGGCGTCCACGAGTTTGGAGAGGCTTCCCAGGTGCTTGCGCAGCACCTCCAACTCGGCGGCGCCCCGGCGGGCCCGCGGCCCGGCCACGACGTCTACAGGCTGGCCGCGCGGGGTGCGCCATCGGCCGTGGCGTTGGCCGGCGCCATCCAGAAGGCTTCCACGGCGAGCTGGCCCTGCACATCGGCCGTGGCGGTCGTCGCGGTCAAACTGGCTGCCCACGAGCCACCCTCGGCGTCGTCCACG
The DNA here is from genome assembly GCA_041600695.1 of Thermoplasmatota archaeon. Lineage (GTDB taxonomy): Archaea > Thermoplasmatota > E2 > JACPAO01 > JAHFTW01 > JBFJVP01. The sequence continues at coordinate 1,965 of JBFIJP010000529.1, forward strand.
GCGAGTTCTAGGGGAGACGTGCCGGTTGCTTCCGCGACCAGGGCGCCGCCGCGCCACAACTTGAATGCCATCTCGCAAGGCGGCGCCGCACACGTCCAGTCGGCGGTCGCCTTGACCGACGCGCCGTCGCCGAGCTCGAAGGCGTCGCCGTTGCGGGAAAAGACGTACACGATTCCAGGCGACTGGGGAGCGCCGACACCGACGAGCCA
>JBFIJP010000530.1:0-2170 GCA_041600695.1 Thermoplasmatota archaeon
GGCCCGTGGGCGGGCCCGCCAGGGCTGTAGCTGGGCAGCGCCGTGGGCAGGGCGAGCCAACGTAGCGCGGGTGCCGCCATCCAGGCGGAACGTGCAGGGCACCAAGGGCCCGCCGGGGCGAACTCGTCAGGCTGGCGTAACATAGCCGGGCAGCAGAACCCAGGCGGGTTGCGCCCGGCCGCCGTCGGGTGCCCGGTCGCGTGCCCGCTTACGTCTCCTCGCTGCGCTTGAGCACGCGCACGTGCTCGCCCTTGACGGTGATCGGGATTGGAACCATGGACTCGATCAACTCCACGGTGATCTCCTCGCGGGCATCGTCGACGCGCGTAACCTTGGCCTTCTCGCCGCGGAAGGGACCCGAAACCAGCTCAACGATGTCGCCCTCGGCGATCTTGGCCACGCTGCTGACCGGCTGCAGGAAGTGCGCGATCTCGTCGAAGGGCACCTCGCGGGCCTGACCGTTGGGATCCTTGATCAGGGCACGGGCGTAACTGACGCCGCGCACCGCCTTCTCGGCCTTGAGGGGGTCGTCCGTCTCAATGAACACGTACCCGCGCAGTTCGGCAGGCGCTAGCAGGCTGAAAATGGGGAACTTGAACTTGCGCGCCTTGGCCACCAGCATCTCGGCCACGCGGCGCTCCTGGCCCACCTGGGTCTTGAGCGTCAGGATGGCGGTTTCCGGGGGTGCGTCCTCGTCGTCCTCGGCCCACTCGGCAGGCACTTCGATGTCCGTCGGGGGCAGCGGCTCGGGCTCCGGCTGCTTGGGCTCGGCCTTCTTGGCCATCTCGTCGTCGCTGGGGAGAATCCCCAGGCCACCGTCGTCATCCATGCTGTGCCTCCAAGACGTGCTTCCGCTGGCCCAGTTGAGGTGCCAAAAGAAGTAGGTGCCGCGACTCACGGGTCTTTTTTAAGCATTTGGCCACCGGCCAGGTTCCCCTCGGACCACGGCCAACGCGCCACTGCCGCGGTGCCCCGGCGCCATAGAGCCTACGCTGGGATGGAGAGGTTAGAGGGGGTGCGGCCGCGGCCGCCGGGTGTGGCTAGGCGCCCAGCAAGCCCAGGAGCCACTCCATCAACAGGTAGATGGCGAAGCCGATGCCACCGATGATGACGATGCCGACCAAGACGATCGCGCTGGAGCGGCGGAACTCAGCCGGCTCCGGCTTGCGGGCCATTCGCAGCACACGGGCGTAGCGACCCTTGCCGATGCGGTTGAAGCGCTTCTCGACGCGGTGTTGAACGTCCCACGCCTTGTCGATAAACTTGCGCTCGGTCATCACGCGCTGCCGACCCAGGCGCCATTTATGAACGATTCGGCGGCCCGGCCGTTCGCGGTCCGGCCAACGGCTATGAGCTGCCGGGTGAGTCGCCGGTCTGTGAATCGTAGAATCGCACTGGCTGGGCTCCTGGGCATCATGGCGCCCCTGGCGGGCCTGGCCGGATGTCTGGACGAAGAAAATACAGAGGGGCTTGAGGTTTACTTCTTCCATTACGCGGGGGCGGAAAACTGGGCGCCCGGCACCGAGCACGGCTGGATGTTCCGGATCTCAAACCCCACCGATCGGGCCCTGACGGCTGTGGTGGAGCCCATTGGGGTGGCCGACGGGTCCTACTTCTTTGCCGCCGATGTGGCAGGAGGGGGCTCTCCGACTGCTGCGGGCGGGCAGCCGACTGCCGGGCTGGAGACACGCCTGGCGCCGGGCGAGGGGACCGTGGTGGTCATGCTCGTGCGTGCCTACGAGGACCAGGCGGCGCCCCTGGGCGGCCTCCGGGTCCATTCGATGGTCGGCGACACACGCGTTGATGTGGTGGATCTCACGCGCAGCGTCACGGTTGTCAGCGGCCAGCCGGTCAAGGCAGGCGACCACGTACGCACCGCCACCGTGGGCGTGTGGATCAACGGAACCAGCTTCTACACCAACATTGCCAGCCTAAACGAGGACCCGGACTTCCCCGCCGGTTACGATCGCATGGAATTCGGCGGCGACCCGTTGCCTATCTACGTGTATGACCGCGACCGCAGCGAACAGCCGGCCGGCTCCAAGGACACCTGCCACTTCACCACCATTACCGGCTACAACGCCCTTCTGCTCAGTCAGGCCGATGCCGGCACCGGTGTCCGGTTCCTGGCGCCAGAGGAAGCCTACACCCGCGAGGGGGCCGAGGACCA
>JBFIJP010000531.1:0-2133 GCA_041600695.1 Thermoplasmatota archaeon
GCGCCGCCGCGTTCGCCGCAGGCGCTCTTCCTCGCGCTTCGCGCTCATCAGACCGCCTCCACACCACACGGCACCGCACAGCGCCGCCGCGTTCGCCGCAGGCGCTCTTCCTCGCGCTTCGCGCTCATCAGACCGCCTCCAATACATGAACCACGGCTGTTGCCCCGGTCCCGCCGGTGTTTTGGGCTACACCGATGCGGGCGTCCTTCACCTGGCGGCCGTAGGAGGCGCCGCGCAATTGCCAAGTTAGTTCGCACAACTGGGCGATTCCCGTCGCGCCGGCGGGGTGGCCGCGGGCTTTCAGGCCGCCGCTGGGGTTGATGACGATATCGCCATCGAAGCCCGTGCGGCCCTCAACCGTGGCGCGGCCGCCGTCGCCCTTCTTGAAGAAGCCTAAGTCCTCGATCGCCAGGATTTCACAGATGGAGTAGGCATCATGCACTTCGGCCAATTGGATGTCCGCGGCGCTGACACCCGCTTCCTGGTAGGCCCGGCGGGCGGCCTCGGTGGTCGCCTTCCAGGATGTCAGGAGGCGGCGGTCGTGCAGGGCCAGCGTATCGCTAGCCTGGCCGCTGCCAGCCACCTTGACCTTTGGCTGGTCGTAGGATTCGACAACGGCGTCGCTTGCCAAGACGAGCACGGCCGCACCATCGGAGGCGGGCGCGCAGTCAAACATGGTCAGGGGATCGGCGATGACGGGGGCGTTGATGACCATCTCTGCCCGGATGGGTCGCTGGAATTGTGCCAGCGGATTGCGGGCCCCGTGCTCGTGGTTCTTGACGGGAACGGCAGCCAGTTGCTCGCGGGTGGTGCCGTGCTCGGCCATGTGGCGTTTGGTAATGAGCGCATGCAGGGCTGCGTCGGTGGCGCCGAAGAAGTGCTCCCACTCCTGGTCGATGCCGCTGGCGTTGATGGCCGCCACATCGGAGTCGCCCACGTCGGTCATTTTCTCCACGCCCCCGACGACCACGAGGTCGGCCGAGCCGCTGCGGATGGCCTGCACCGCCTGGCGGAAGGCCAGCCCGCCGGAAGCACCCGCGGCCTCGATTCGGGTGGCCGGAAGGTGGAGGTCAGCCAGCCCGGCGCCGTCAAGCAGGAGCGGCGCGATGTGCTCCTGGCCAACCAGCTTGCCAGTGCTCATGGAGCCCACAAATACCTCGTCGATGTCTTCGCCCTGGATACCGGCGTCAAGGATGGCGGCCAGACCGGCCTCGGTGAGCAGACTGCGGAAGCTGTATTCCCAGCGCTCTCCGAAGTGGGTGTGGGCGGCGCCAATGACGTATGCGTCAGGCCGGGAGGGAGCCATCAGGCACCTCCGAGGACGAGCTTGCCACGGAATTTGGCGTAGGTCGCATAGTCCACATCCCACGTTCGGGCCAATTGGGTCTCGAGCAGCTCGGGCGGGGCGCGGTTGTAACCGAGGATGTTCTTGGTGACGGTCAGGTCGAAGGCGTCGCTTCCGGCGCCTGAACCGTAGCCGCAGAGGAAGATGCGATCGCCCGGCTTGGCCACGTCCAGCACATTGGCCAGGCCGAGGAGGATGGCGCCAGAATACGTGTTGCCGATGCGGGGCGCCAGCAGGCCCCGGTCGAATTGCTCGGGCGTGAACCCCAGGGTCTTTGCCGCGTTGACGGGGAACTTGCCGTTGGGCTGGTGGAAAACCGCCCAGTCGTAATCGGCGGGCTTGGTGCCTGCATCTTTCATGAGCTTCCGGCTGGCTTCACGCACGTGGCGGAAGTAGGCTGGCTCGCCCGTGAAACGTTCCCCATGGCTGGGGTATTTCTGTCCCTCGCGGCGCCAGAAGTCGGGGGTGTCTGTGGTGAAGCTGGCCGTGTGCCGCAGTTCGGCAAGGATTTGCTTCTTGTCGCCGCCGATCAGGAACGCAGCGCCGCCAGCAGACGCGCTGTACTCGAGTGCATTGCGTGGCGCCCCCTGGCTGGTGTCGGCGCCGATGGCGAGCACGGTTTCGCACATGCCACTCTCGACCATGCCCATGCCCGTCTGGATGGCCGCGGTGCCGGCCTTGCAGGCGAATTCATAGTCAGCCATCGTCAGGTATGGGCCGGCCTCGATGGCCGCCTGCACGATGGTTCCTGTTGGCTTGACCGCGTAGGGGTGGCTTTCGGATCCGAC
>JBFIJP010000532.1:0-2131 GCA_041600695.1 Thermoplasmatota archaeon
CTTTGAACCTCACCTGAATCTGGTTGAGGGCGGTGCGGCCAGCGCGGCCGCCCTGGGCAACACCGGGCTTGCCATGGGAGAGCTTGGGGCGGGTGACACCTACACCAGCCTTGGCCTGGCGAGCAAGATGCTGCTTTCGGCGCTGATGTGGATTGGCCGCGTGGAAATTTTCGCGGCGCTGGTCGTCTTCAACCCCCGCTCCTGGAGCCGCTAGGGGCGGATCGCCGGAGGGGGTACCCTTCAAGAGAGGTGCCCGCGTGGGACGACTGTGGCAGGGACCAGCCTAGCGGATTGCCAGGCCGTAGCGGCAGGCGTCGTCGAGGCACTGCGTGCTGGCCAGGTGGTGGACAAGGAGTCCCTCCACAAGGCCAAGCAGGTGGCAGCCCGGGCTCATGGCATGCTGGGGCTGCCCACGGATCCGGAGCTGGCGCCCCATCTGCCCCCCGATCTGGCCCGCAGCCACGGGCACTTGTTTCGCAAGAAGCCCCAGCGCAGCCTCAGCGGCGTCGCCGTGGTCGCCGTCATGTCCAGCCCGGCTGCCTGCCCCCACGGCAAGTGCGTGTACTGCCCCGGCGGCCCGGAGGTGGACGCCCCGCAGAGCTATACCGGCTTCGAGCCCAGCACCATGCGGGCCCGGCAGTTCAATTACGACTCCGCGGCCATCGTTCGCCACCGGCTGGCCGCCCTCGACCACAACGGGCACGCCATCGACAAAGTGGACATTGTTGTCCAGGGCGGGACGTTCCCCGCCCGCGACCAGGCGTACCGCGACTGGTTCATTGCCGGCATCTACCATGGCCTCAACGCGGGCCCTGCGGCCGACGGCGGGGAGCCCTTCGACGCGGAGGCCGTTTGGCGGCTGCTGCCGGCAGAGGAGCGTGCCCGGCGCCTGCGGGCGCTCCAGGACATCAACGAGTCGGCGCGCTGTCGCTGCGTGGGCTTGACGATTGAGACCAAGCCGGATTGGTGCCTGGAGGAGCAGGTGGCCGAGATGCTGCGCTACGGCACAACCCGCGTCGAACTGGGTTTGCAGGCGCTTGATGACGGCGTTCTGGAACTGACCCACCGGGGCCACACCCTGGAGGATTCCCGTCGTGCGATGCGCGTCGTTCGGGATGCTGGCCTCAAGGTGTGTGTGCATGTGATGCCCGGGCAACCCCGACGGCGAAGCCGGAGGGATGGCGCGGGCCTGACCGAGGGCACCGATGGTGCCCTTGCGATGCCCGGGCAACCCCGACGGCGAAGCCGGAGGGAGTTGGCCGGGCCGACCGAGCCCGTCCCCGATGGGCTTGCTACGCAGGCGCAGGATGAGGTTGTCGGCGCAGCGCCGGTCCGGGCACTCCCGCTCCCCATGGCCAGCACATCGCCGCCTGCAACGTTCTACGAGACCGATGAAGCGGCCGACATCGCGGACATCAAGGCCCTCTTCTCGGATCCCGCGTGGCGGCCGGACTACCTGAAGATCTACCCGACCCTGGTCGTCCAGGAGGGCGAAACCGCCCTCAAGCGGTGGTGGCAGGAGGGCCGCTACACGCCCTACGACACCGCCACTGCAGCCCGCGTGGTGGCTGCTGCCAAGCCCCACGTTGCCGAATACTGTCGCATCCAGCGCATCGACCGCGACATCCCCACCACGCATGTGGAGGCCGGCGTGCTCAACAGCAACCTGCGACAACTCGCCCAGGCCCAACTGGAGGCTCGGGGCGAATCGTGCCGCTGCCTGCGCTGCCGCGAGGTGGGCCAGCGGGTGCGTGCCGGCGCCGCAGTGGACTATGACCGCCTCGTGCTGGTGCGCCGCGATTACGAGGCCAGCGACGGTTTGGAAGTGTTCCTGAGCTTCGAGGACCCGGAGGCAGACGCGGTGGCGGCGTACTTGCGATTGCGCCGTGCCTCTGGCCTGGACCCCCGGCAAACCCCGGATGCAGGCAACGCCGGAGGTGCCGCCGCCCTGGGTGCCGGAGTCGCCTTGGTGCGAGAAGTGAAGGTGCCCGGCATCGCCCAGCCCCTGGGTGCCCACGACGGCGACGGAGGCGCTTGGCAGCACCGCGGTCTGGGCGGGCGGCTTCTCCAGGAGGCCGAGCGAGTCGCGGCCCAGGAGTGGGGCTGCGCCCGCATGCTCATCATGGCCGGC
>JBFIJP010000533.1:0-2123 GCA_041600695.1 Thermoplasmatota archaeon
CTGGCAAGGCTGCTGGAGAACAAGCGGGATGTCATCCTGGTGGAGCGCGATCCCATCCGCTGCGAGCGTGCCGGCGAACAACTCCACCGAGCGCTGGTCGTGCACGGCGATGTCACCGACCGCCACCTGCTTATCCAGGAGAACGTCGACACCTTCGATGCGTTCATCGGCGCCGACAAGCTGGAGGAATACAACGTCCTCTCAGCCCTGATTGCCAAGCAGCTCGGTGTTCGCAAGACGGTAGCGCTGATCAACCAGCCCGAACTCAAACCACTCGTCGAAACCCTCGGCATTGACCTAGCCGTCGCACCCCGCCTCAGCACCGTTGGCGCCCTCCTCAAGGCGGCCCACCAGGAGGCAGAGGACCTGAGTCTCTTGCATCAGGGAGAAGCACAGGTGCTCGAAATCCGCGTCGGCGTCAACTCCCCCATTGCGGGCAAGCGCATCAAGCGCGCCCACCTGCCGGAGCACTCGATCATCGGCGCCATCGTTCGCGGCGACGATGTCATCATTCCCCGCGGCGAGGACCGCATCGACGAGGGCGACACCCTCATCGTGTTCGCACTCACCGATGCACTGGCCAAGCTGGAGCGTCTCTTCTGATGCGGGCGCTGCGCGTTGCCCACCTGTTGGCCAGCGCGCTGCGCATCCTGGGACTGGCGATGCTGGTGCCCGTCGTGTTCGCCCTCGCCTACGAGCCAGGCAGCCTCCGCCTGGGCTGGCTGGTGGTGCCACGAAACGCCGTCTGGTTCTTTGCCTGCGCCTCGGCAACGGCGCTGCTGGGGCAATCGGTCCGGGTGCTCGTGGGTCGACGCCTGTCGAGGGATGTCCGGGACCGGGACTTGTACCTGGCCGTTGGCCTGGGCTGGGCGATCGCCGCACTGGTAGCCGCCATCCCGTTGTTTGGAAGCGGAGCCTACGCGTCCTTCGGCGACGCCTTCTTCGAAGCCATGAGCGGGGCAACCGCCACGGGGGCGTCGACGCTGGACCGCCCGGAGGACGCAGCGGCCAGCGTGCTGGCCTGGCGGGCGGTCCTTCAGTTCCTTGGAGGTTACGCCTTCCTGGTGCTTTTGACGGCGGTGCTTGCCCGGATCACCCACGGCGGCGTACAAACGGTCCTGGCCGAACCGCCGGGAACATCATCCAGCCAGTTGCGTCCCCGCCTGCACCAGACCGCCGTCAAGCTGGGTCGAATCTACGTTCTCTTTGCCGCCGTCGTGGCCGTGTTTCTTCTGGCATTGCTCCGGCGCGACGGCATGGCCTGGTCCGACGCCATCCTGCACGGCGTCCTGCAGGCCTCTACCGCCATCTCGGCGGGTGGCTTCACCAGCCACTCTGGTGGCATCGCCCATTTCGGCTCGGGCGCCCTGGAATTGGTACTCATCATTGCCATGCTGGCGGCTGGCACCAGCTTTGCGCTCCACGCGCATGTCCTCGGCGGCAACGGCGGCCGGATGCTGCGGGACCCCGAGTGGAGGCTTTACATGGGGGCCTTTGGGGCCGTGACGGTGGTCGTCACCACCTCCCTGGTGCTGGCGGGGCGGGGAGTGCTGGAGGCCGTGCGGGGCGCCGCCTTTGCGGTTGCGTCGGTGCTTAGCACCACTGGATTTCACAACCAGGACTATGACGCCTGGCCTGAGACCGCCCGGCTCCTGCTGGTCGCCCTGATGTTCACGGGAGGATCGGCCGGTTCGGTGGCAGGCGGCATGAAGCTGTTTCGCGTCATGATCCTGAACAAGGTGGTGTTCCGGGAGTTTCGCAAGCTGCGCCACCCCCGCGCCGTCATCCCCATCCGGCAAGGCAACCGTGTGCTGCGGGAGGAGACGCTGATGGCCGCCGTCACCTTCGTTTTCGCCTACGTGACCCTTTGGATCCTGGGCACTTTCCTGCTGCTGGCCTTTGAACCTCACCTGGATCTGGTCGAGGGCGGTGCGGCCAGCGCGGCCGCCCTGGGCAACACCGGGCTTGCCATGGGAGAGCTTGGGGCGGGTGACACCTACACCAGCCTTGGCCTGGCGAGCAAGATGCTGCTTTCGGCGCTGATGTGGATTGGCCGCGTGGATATTTTCGCGGCGCTGGTCGTCTTCAACCCCCGCTCCTGGAGCCGCTAGGGGCGGATCGCC
>JBFIJP010000534.1:0-2100 GCA_041600695.1 Thermoplasmatota archaeon
GATTTCGCCGCCGCGCTTCACCGCGACGGAGGACAGGCCGCGCTCGGCGGTTGGCCAACTGGCCCCGGTTCCGAGAAACGTCACGCTCAACTGAGCCATCCGGGCCGGTCGAGCCCGGCGCCCCTTTTAACGGCGGCGAAGCACCAACCCACCCATCCCGCGGCGCAAGGCACGTCCACCCCAACGTACCGGGAGACTCGTGTTGTTTTTACGCCATCGAAATGTTTACCCAAGCCCCCGGCGGTGAGGGAGGCCGTATGGCCGCGCCGGAAACGGACGACAGAAGGGCACTACTGCAATTGCTCTGCTTCCTCAACAGGCCCGATCTCACGCCTGGTCTCATCGACCAGGCCTTCGAGATCGAAGGCCGCGACATCGGCGAAGGGTTGGGCACGACCATCCTTGAACACCGGACCGAGGCCGGCCCGTTTACAGGGCTGGAATCGGTTTCGGCGGTACCCGGCATCGGACCCACCAGGCAATCTTTGATGCTACAGGTGGCCACCCAGGGGGGCCTGGAGGGCCTCACCGAGCCGGAGCCGTTGCGCCTGACGCGCCTGCCCAGCGTCCTGCGAGACGTGGGCATCGCCCTCATCGGCGACGCCTGCTCGCCAACCGCCACACGCCTCGACCGTGCTGGCCGGCGCCTCCTGCGTGCTGCCACCTTCGACCCATCCCTGGAAGCTGGTGGCAAGGGGTTCGTCGCTGCCGCCGAAGCGGCCCGCGATGGACGCCCCGCAACGCTTCAACCGGGCCTGCTGCACCTGCTCAAGGCGCCGGCCCCCGCACGTGCAGTGGAATTGTTGGAGCCCACCGAGCGCGGGGGCCTGTCCTTACTGGACGAACGATTGGCCGCTGCCCGCCGCCACCTGGGTATGTGGGCGGCGTCCACTTGGCTCGCCGAGGCGGGCCCCCAGCGGGGTGCCGACGCCGCCCGCGCCCTGGGCGCCCCGGCACCCGTGGCATCCGCATTTGGCTATCTGGCACCCAACGCCTGCCGCATCGGTGATGCGCAGCTCACTCAAGCCGGTGTAGCCCTGGTTGGCGCAGCCGCCGCACTGGAGCAGCACCTGCCTGTGCTGGTCTTCGTTCTCGGCTTCTGCCAGGACGACTGCACGCCCGGAGCCAAGCGGAACTGCCAGGCCAACGAACTGTACATTGTGCCGGGCCGACGTGACGCGACGGACAAGCAGGACTTCGGCGAGGCCTTGGCGTTCTTGCGTGGCTTTAGCCTCATCCCCGGCAAAACCGTTTCACCCGGCGGCAAGGCCATGATGAGGCAGATTGCCAAGAATCTCGCGGCGCCGAAGACGGCCCAGGACAAGAAAATGGTGAAGCTCTACGGCTACGACGTCTACATGCGGCTGACGTACCAGCAATGCGTCAAGGGGTTTTGCGGGGCATACTGGACTGAAGCGTCGAAGATCGTCCAGGTGGACCCCCCGAAGGGAAAGGAGGGGGGTGACACCGCCGGACAGAAGGAGGGCTGGAGGCCTTCAATCATCGAAGCCCTAGGCAAAAACAAGGCGAGGACGGCTGGCCAACTCGCCGAGTTCGCACGCCTCGCCGAGAAGCAGTGCCCATAGCGCACTCCCGGTGCATCTAGGGTGATCGCTGCAGAATCAGGTAATGCCGGGTCAGGCTGCGGTGAACGAACTCTTCGTGGTGCTCGGCTACCGTGAAGCCGGCCGCCTCTGCCGCTGCCTGCAAAAGCGGCGCGTCCGCGCACCCCAACACGGCGCGCGCACCCGGCTCCAACACCGCCGCGAAGGCGGCGCAGGCCCGCCCGTACAATGCGCCCAGATCCTCGCGGTTGGTGGTGCTGGCGCGTCCGTAGGGCAGGTCGCTGACGATGCCGGCCACCCCATCGACCAGGCCGGGGATGACGCCGACATCGGCGACGAACGCCGTGCCGTCCAGTGGTTCGGGGCCCGCATCGGCCAGCGCTCCCAGGGTCCCCTGCACCATGAAGGCGTCCAGGTCGCTACCCCAGGCATCGTACCCGTCGAGGGCTGCCTCCAGGACGAATGTTCCCGTGCCGCAGCAGGGGTCGTAGACGCGGCTGCCCGGCGGGGCGCGGGTGAGGTGGAGCAGGCTGGC
>JBFIJP010000535.1:0-2081 GCA_041600695.1 Thermoplasmatota archaeon
CGATGTCGGCTGGGGAACGGTCACGCACCACCTGAGCAAGCTGGAGAAGGCCCGTCTAGTGGCAGCCCGCAGCGTCAACAATCACAAGTGCTACTTCGAAAACGGCGGCACCGTTTCCCGGGCCGACATGGAGGTGGCCAGTGCCCTCAAGAACGACACGGCGTCCGGCATCGCTGCGTTCGTCACCCACCACCCCATGGCCAGCCAGAAGCAGGTCGCTGAAGCCCTCGGCATCAGTGCTGCGCTCACCAGCTTCCACGTGAAGAAACTGGTCTCCTACGGCGTCCTGGAGAAAATGCGCCATGGGAAGGAGACCCTGCTGACCACCAGCGAGGCCATGCGGCGCGTGCTGGCCAGCAAGGACGACCCCATCGCTGCGGCCATCGCCAACAAGGCCGACCCGGGTTTCGACTACGTCAGTTGAGAGGCGAAGCCGGATGTCGGCGCAGACGGTCAAACCGTCAAGACCTCGGTGTGCCTCGCCATGGCCGGCGGGGCGGTGCCTGTGCCGCGTTCGTCCTCAAGGCGTCGGCGTCAGCCATGCGCCCCCGGCGTCAACACAGGCCTGCGAGGCGAATCCGATGCAGGTCGAAGGCCGGCCCCGTCCCGCGGCGCGTTGGCTGGCCCTGCCTGCCCTGCCTGCCCCATGGCCGTCGGCTTCTGGGCTGATGAGCCGCTGCCTTCGCAAAGCTTACCACCGCAGCGCCCCCACTCTCCGTTGTGCAGATGGCTGACCGTTCGCTGGCCCCGTTTTTCCTGCACGCCCGCATGTGGCCCAAATGGCTCGCCGGCGCGGCGACGGGTGTCGGCGCTGGCGTCATGGCCCGACCCACCGATCTGGTATGGCTCCCCGTCGGTTTCCTGGGTTTCCTGATTCTTGAGTATGCGCTGCATCGCTGGATCCTCCATGCGGCGCCGGGCACCCGCCGCGCCCGCCGGCTCAGCCGCTTCCACGCCAACCACCACCTGCGACCCCGCGATCTGTCCGTGCTGTTCTTGCCGGCATCGACGGCTATCCTGGCGGCACCGCTGCTAGCCGGGTTCTGGGCGGTTCTGCCAGGCGGCGCGGCGCTTGTCTTGCTGGCTGGTCTCCTGGCGGGTCTGGCCTACTACGAGTACGTCCACTTCACCGCCCACCGGGTCGGCGCGTCGCTGCGTGCGCCCTGGCTGCGCTGGCTGCGAGCGCGGCACCTGCTGCACCACCACCGCAGCGAACGCCACTGGTTCGGTGTCAGCCTGCCTGTACTCGACGATCTGCTCGGCAGCGGGGGACGGGCGCGTGATGTTCCCGCCAGTCCGACGGCGCGGGACATCATGGGGGACCAAACCTAAACGCCAGCCGCGCTCGGCGCAGCGTGGCCGCATCCCTGGCTGTCCTGCTGTCCGGCGAACACGCGACGTTGCCGGCGGCGGAGCTGGAAGCCTTGCTTGCCGTTCACGACCCTGGCGCCTCCGTGGAATATCCGCGGGCCCGCGTGGCGTTGGTTACGCCCACCGACGCGCCGGCGGCACGCTCGGCGCTGGCGCGCATGGCACTTGCACATTCGTGGGGTGAGCTGTGGGCCGAGACCGCTGAGAGTCCATCGGGGGCCATCGACCTCGCGCGGGCGGTCCAAACTGCAGCCACGGGGGCCGGCTCGATCGCCGTTGCAGACGTCCAGCGCGTCGGCGGCCGCCGTCCCGACTCCGTGCTTGATCTGCGGGGCAAGCTCGGCGCGGCCCTGGCCGGTGCCGGGCATCCCATCGACCTGCGCAACCCCGACGCCCGCGTATTCTGCTGGGCCTCGGGAGGGCGCCTGTTTGCAGGGCTCCAGCAGGGAGCCATCGACCGCAGCCGTTACGAAGCGCGCATTTCCGAGCGGCGCGCCCACTTCAGCCCGGTTTCGATGCACCCGCGCCGCGCCGCCAGCCTGCTGCACCTCACCCGCGCCCCGCCGGGCAGCCGCGTCTACGACCCATGCTGCGGCACGGGAACCTTCGTCCTGGAGGCAGCCCTCGACGGGTACGATGCCTGGGGTAGCGACCTGGACGCCTTCATGGTGCAGGGGACCCTGGGAGCGCTGGCCGATGCGGGCCCCGAA
>JBFIJP010000536.1:0-2068 GCA_041600695.1 Thermoplasmatota archaeon
CCCATCAAAGCCAACCCGAATCGCATGGACGCCGGACCGCGCCCCGCGCGAATAGCGGTTTGGGCTGCGGGTGGCAGGCGGCGCACGAGGGGCCACCCGTGGCCACTTCAGCCCTCAGGCCGGCCGTAAGTGGTTCCCTTGCGCTCACCTGTGCGGCCGACCACGCCCGCCAGCACCAAGTGTTTGAGGTCCTCCTGGAGGGTGCGGCGGGGCACGTGCGGGAACGCGGCCTGAACGTCAGCGAACTTGACGCGCCGGGCGGCGTTGCTGTCAAGGATGCGGCGGAACCACAGGGCAACGTCCACCTGTCGGGGGTTCAGGTCCTCGGCGCCGGCCAGCCGCACGCGCACGGCCGCGTCCCGGAAGGTCTCTTCCAGCACCCGCGTCATGTAGTCGATCCAGACGGTGAAATCATGATCGCCGTGCTCCACTTCGGCCAGGCTGCCGTAGTACTCCGCCCGGTCCCGATTGAACGTGTAATCCACCAAGGCGTATCGGATTCCGGGATAGCCGAAGGCATGCAGAAGCCAGGTCAGCAGGGCGCGGCCGACGCGACCGTTTCCATCGCGAAACGGGTGAATGCCTTCGAAGTCATGGAACCACACGATCGCCCGCACAATGGGGTGTTCGGCCGCCCCGTGCAGCCAGGCGAGACCGTTGGCCAACTCCTGCTCGACGCGCTCGGGCGGGGCCGGGATGAATGTGATCACCCCGTCGCTGCGGCCCACGAAGTTGGCCTCCTGTTTGAACTGGCCCGCATCGTCCATGACGCCCTCAAACAGCCGGGCGTGCAAATCGAGGATTTCCTGCGCCGAACGGGGCGGCTGGCCGGGCAGGTCCTCCATGAATGCTGTCCAGTTGAGAATCTCGCGCTCCGTGGGGACGATCATGTTCTCCGGCGTCGGGCCCGCGCGCAGCAGGCTCTGCACCTCGCCGAGTGTCAGGGGGTTGCCCTCGATGCTGGCGGTGCCGTACGCGTTGCGTGACAGCGCGTCGCGCAGCAAGCGACCGGACGCGCCGGCATCGAGGTCAGCGCCCCGGAGATCCTGGTCCAGCCGCTCGATGGCGCGCAGCCGGTCAATGACTTCCTGGGACACCTGGTAGCGTGGCTCAAACACGTCGAACGCCGGCCGCTGATGGGTCTCTTCGGTCATGCGGTAGCGCATATGCACATCACCCACGAGCAACTAGTGTGCATAATGGGTGTTAAAGTTGTGCATAACGAGTGTGCATAACGGCCGTCCGGCCGATGCAACCTGGACGCCCGGGCACACCCTGGACGCCTCGACAGGCGGCTCAACATCGCTCGAAGCAGGATGGCGCCCAGGCATCGGTCGTTACCTACCCCAACGCCGCCCGAACAACGCCATCCGCTTTCTGAAGCGCCTCACTGAGCTTGCCAGCGTCGGGCCCTGCACCTTGCGCAAAGTCGGGCCTGCCGCCACCTACTTGCCACCGAGGGGCTCCGCCCCCTCGACCCCGGGACGGCCTTCGGGGGGCCAGCCCCCCGCGCCCCCCCGCCAGGGGACCTGCCGGTCCCCTGGACCCCTTGGCAGGCAGCTCAGCATCCCTCGATCCGATCGTTGTTTATTGCAACGCTGCCCGAACCACGCCATCTGCTTTCTGAAGCGCCTCGGTGAGCTTGCCAGCGTCGGGCCCCGCACCTTGTGCAAAGTCCGGCCTGCCGCCTCCTTTGCCGCCCATGACGGCGGCGGCTTCGCGCAGGACACTGCCCATGTCGACCTTGACATCCTGGGAGCGGCCGAAGAGCAGGCGGACGGGTTTGCCGTTGCCACTGGGAGCCGCCAGGAGGACGATGGTTTTCTCTGCGGACAGCAGTTCGGCCGCCGTCTTCTGGAGCGCGCCCGGATCGAGGTTGTCTTGGATGATGAGCCGGACGCCGTTGATGGTTTCCGCTTCATCCGCGGCGGCGCTGGCCTTGAGCTCGGCAAGCTGCTTCTGGAGTTCGTCGAGGAGCTTTCGCTGCTCCTTCCATTCGCCGAAGATGCGGGCCGTTGCCTGAGGCAATTCTGGTGGCGCGACGTCGATTTCGGCGGCTGCGGCGCGC
>JBFIJP010000537.1:0-2065 GCA_041600695.1 Thermoplasmatota archaeon
ACCATTGCAGCAATAATCAGGATCGTAACAATCTGCGTGCGGCGAAGCAAGGCCGACCAACCAAGATGCAAGTAACCCTCTCCTGTCATCGCGGCAGCCGATACGCCTGCGCCTTGGATGGACCGATCCCTCGGTCCAACCTGCTTCTACTCGGGCGAACCCTGTAGATAGCTGCGCGCCGGAGCCAACCACCAACGAAACTGTCCTTCGGGATTGGAAGTCCGATATAAAACCGATGCGGCGGCCCCAGATGGGATTTCTCCAGCGGTTGGCACCCACAGGCTGCCACGCCGGGGCACCGGCGAACGGGCAGCGGCAACCGTCGCCTTCACCTGTAGCTTGCCCGATTCTGGGGCCACATGGCCCACGCCCGCGGGTGGGCTGTCCGGTTTTACCCGCCCGCGCTGCCGATCCAAACCGGGCGGCAAGCCTGTGCGGCCGCATCGGGCGATCCCCGCGTGCCGCCCCCTTGGCTCGCGGCCGTCGGCGCCCCTGAAGCGGTCGGTTGCATCGGCCGGTTCCCACCTCGGCCCCGTGGCATCGGCGCGGCGTGGCGCGTCACCACACCAGACTAACGGTGACCTGACCCGCCTGGATGGCCCCAGCGCTGAACCGGCCTGCCACCCGCACACAAAGGCGTTTGCCGGCGGCGCGCATCCGCCGCTGTGCCCCGCGTGTGGACGATCGGCTACTCGGGCCGCGAGTTGCCCGAGTTCATCGAAGCCCTGCAAGCCGCCGGCGTCCGGCGGCTGGTTGATGTGCGTGCCCTGGCGGTTTCACGGCGCAAGGACTTCGCAAAGACCAGACTGGCAGCCGCGCTGGAAGCGGCGGGCATCGACTACGACCACCGGCCACGCCTCGGTACGCCCGCCGCGATCCGGGAGGTCTACCATGCAAGCGCCGACTTTCCCGCCTTTTCCGCCGCCTATGAGGCTCACCTGGCCACGGTCGGCGAAGCGGTCGCTGGTCTCGCGGCCACCGCGCTCGACGAAAACGTGGCACTCATGTGTCTCGAGCGGGATCCTGCCCAGTGCCATCGCAGCGTGTTGGCCCAGCGGTTGGCGCCCCTTGGTTTTGAGATCACCCACCTCTAGCCGCTCTTTTCTCTGTCCGGCGCGCCACCGCTGGCTTCCGCCGCCCCAGATCTTCCCGCTTCCTGGTTCTTCCCGGGATTTGGGGATTTTCGCCCCTTTTCATCCTGTTCACGCGGCCTGCTTGGCGGCCACCGGCACAATCAACGAATCTTTTTCGAATTCCCGATGCGACAGTGGCCTTAGTCGAATTGCCGCGGCTCTGAGACACTAATTAGGCGCTGCAAATGGGAAGATGATTGGTACGATGTTGACCTGCTTTTGATGGAGGCAAGATCATCTTTCACACCAGAAGGGGAGAAGGGCCATGGAAGGGATGTGGTAACGTATTCGCAGAAATGGTAGTCATGCAATGACGGCCAATTCAGTGGCATGTTTCTAGGGCCTGATAGGGGTGGGATGATTCGTGCAATGAAAAACGTTTTTTCGTGCCATGATGGCCGCAGAGCGACGCCGGCGCGGCCATGGCCAGGCCCGTCACACATTCGACCGGCGGCGCGGGTGGCTTGGCCAGCCGGAGGCCGCGCTCAGCCGAGCGGCGCCTCGACATGCCAGGATTCAAGGATCCACGTGCTGCGACTGGCAGTCGCTTCCACCCGCGCCGCGTCGACCACGATGCGCCCTCGATACGCCGGAGCGCCAAGAACGATGGTCTCGTATTCGCCCCCCTCCCCCGCGATGTGGGGCCGGGCCGGGTTGGCCTCCAGCAGCCGCAATGCCTCCGTGTCGAGCCGACGACCTGCCCACTCCGGACCCAATCCGTCAGCAGCAGCCCGGGCGACGCGAATGTCATACCCGGCGGCGACAAGGCCATGCATGTAATGGTCGGGGTTGACGTGCCAGAGCGGCGCGAACGTCTTGAGGCCCAGGCGATGGCCAATGGCATCGATGCGGGTTCGCTGGTAATCGCTAGCCAGTGCACCGCTGATGATGGCGTCGACGCCCCATTCGTCACGGATGGCTGCCAACGCCGC
>JBFIJP010000538.1:0-2028 GCA_041600695.1 Thermoplasmatota archaeon
CCACGGACCTTGGAACGTAGGCGGCAAGATATCGCTTGGCACTCGGAGATGCTGGCAGGCGCGCGGCCCAACAACTCACTCAACCCGGTCGCGCGCCTCCGCGCGCTCCGGCGCGCGACGGGTTAGTTCGAGGCCGTTAGGCCGCTTCCAGCCATATCTGCCATTGCGTCGCAATGGTCAAGTATGCCATTGTACTACACTGGTTGTGGGGGAGCTTGATGCATCGGCTGTCCGAGATCTTGTCCGCCAGGGCCGCGTCCGGCAGCACCACACATGGCATGGTTCGCAAAAGCACGGGATTCCGTTTCATGTCGCGGCGACCGCTCTTTCATTGTGCCAGCGAGTTGTCAAGGACAGTCGGGCGGGTCCCGATGGTAAGCCCCGTCACCCCAACGGTTATGTGGCGTGGGCGACGAGCCCCACTGGCGCTTTGCGGATCGATTTCAATCTTGAGCAGGACCCCGACGGGCGTTTGCTGGTCCTGGTGACGGCGATGGAGGTTTCATGATTCAAATTGACGACCCTGACTTTGGCCCGATCAACCTGAAGCCCACGACCGAAAAGGCCTGGGAGTCGGCAAGCAAAGAAATCGAAGATGCCCTTGGCGCAAGGCGCCACTGGCCGGCCGGGACAACGCACGCATGCCCTCGGTGCCGCCGAGAATTGCTGGTGGGAAGCGATACATTACGATACCAGACGGTGGACGGCCAAGGGCATGTCCACACATTCTACAACCTACGCGGGGGCCACTGCTCCGGATGTGGCCTGGATATTCTTGAGCCAGCGGACCTTATAGAGGTGGAAAAAACGGTACGCATTGGATTCACACCTATCTTTTCCGGTAAAGTCAGTCGTGTGGGGCGAGGCACGCTCGGGACTTACTGGAGCCGCGATGTCGAACGAAACCTCGGCCTCCACGCGGGCGACCGACTCGACGTGGAACTAATCGGCCGAGATTCAATGCTCGTGCGCGTGCACCACGAACACGACGCAGAAAATACGGAAGCGGCCTAACAACTCACTCAACCCGACTCGACGCCTTGCGGCGTCGAGCGGGTTACTTCGAGGCCGTTATCCGGCGTGGCGCTCAGGTTGCAGGGCTGGACCAGATGATCGCATGCACGCGTGATGTTTGCCTTTTACATGGGGCCTGCCTACAAGGGTCGGAGCCGCGTCGCATCTGCCGCGCTCTCCAAATCGGATAGGACACCACAATGCAACAAGACGCCAAGACCCGGACGCTCGATGAAGCACTTGCTGCCTGCGACGAACATGTCGAGCAGCATCGGCGGCGGGCGCGACTCGTTTTGATGATTTTGTTCCAAGTCGCGATGCTAGCCCTGATAGGACTGGGAGGCCTCATCGGAATCGGATCTTTGGGAGGCCGTCTGACGGATTCATCGATCGATACGACGATGCTAACCGGGGCACTGTTGTTCTTGTCGGCCCTGATTGCCGTTCTGGTGTCGCTCTACCGGTTCCATCTCGTCGAGATATCCAGGAATGAACACTACCGCATCGGATTCATGCGCATTCGAGTGGCAGCGAACAACACCGGCAAGGGATTTGCAGGTGAGGTGCGAAGCGCGCTGACAGAAGATGCATTTCGTTTTGAACCTCCTGGTCGCCCATCGAAAAACCGAGTGGAGAGTCCCGTGCCTGGCCACCCCACCTCGGACCTCACCGCGCTTGTCCTGAGCAAATTGCTGGATCAAGTGGACCTTGGCCGTCGGAAAACAGATCCACCGGGCGGAAGCAATTCGAGCCCGCGACAATCAAATGGCGAGGCGGGCGCTGCCGAAACACCTGCGACAACAATGCAGCGCCAAGCCTGATAACAACTCACTCAACCCGACCGCTCGCTCCGCTCACGGGTTCGCTTCGCAAGCGGCGGGTTACTTCGAGGCCGTTAGATTGCGCCTTCGGCGCTAGAGTCCGAGGTCTTCTAGGTAGTCCGACACGGGGGGAACTTGCGCGAGGAGGCGATTTTCATGCCGAACCATGGCGGCTGCGTAGTCTTCGTTGCGC
>JBFIJP010000539.1:0-2021 GCA_041600695.1 Thermoplasmatota archaeon
CGACTCGGTGCACACGCACGACTTGGACATCTGGAAGAGCGGCCGCGACCGGCTCTTCCAAGTCTGGTCCTTCGACAACACCGAGACGGCCCAGTCTGGCGTCGACGTGTCCATCGAGGCCGTGCACGGCAGTCACACCGCCACGGGCACGGCCGCCACTGGCGGCGACGGCTCGGTGACGTTCAGCTGGCGCCACGGGAAGGGCTCCTACACGGTCTGCGTGACCGACATGGCGAAGTCGGGCTTCACCTGGGATGTTGCCGCGGGCCACGCCAGCGCCGGCAATTGCCACACCGAAAACACGTAGGCTTTCGGGACCGGAATGCAATGTCCATTTCTCCTTCTTCCTCCCTTTTCTTGACCCCCGGCAAACAGCAGGGCACAGCGATTCCTTTTGACCAGCAGCGGCGTGGTGCACGTGTGCGTCCGATCCTCCTGC
The DNA here is from genome assembly GCA_041600695.1 of Thermoplasmatota archaeon. GTDB lineage: Archaea > Thermoplasmatota > E2 > JACPAO01 > JAHFTW01 > JBFJVP01. The sequence continues at coordinate 440 of JBFIJP010000539.1, forward strand.
TAGGTTTGCTCGGCGGCCTCCTCCTGGCGCCACCGCTGGCGGCCCATGACGATACCCCGGAGGCCAGCCAAGTTGGCGTCGCGGATGCGCCAGCCTTCCAGGGCGACGCCGTGGCGGCCCTCGCCGCGGCCCGAGATGCGGGATTGTTCTTTGGCTTCGCACGCAGCGGCGACCAGTTCACCGGCGAATTCGTTTCATTCCAGTTGCAAGGCAACGCCGTGACCAACCTGTACGCCGGCGCCAGTTTGATCGCGGAGCGCATTGAGGCGGCCGTCGCTCCGGTTGTCCACATGGCCGCGCCCGTGGTGGCCATAGGCGAGGACGCCGCCATCAGCGTGCATGACAACCGCTACGCATGGACAACCATCCGGGGCGAACTCGACACGGTCACGATCACGCTCCCGGCGCCAGCGCAGGTGAGCAGCGGCCGCGTGTTTGCCGAGGCCGGGGAGGAAACGGTACACGTTTTCCTGCCTCTGGGCGGCCGTCTCGATGTCGATGGTAAGGTGGTAACCGCGTCATTCGACGACGGCTGGGCCGAGGTTGTGCTGGCGACGGAGCCGGGCCCGTTTGGCCAGGGCCCCGAAGCCATGGCGTGGATTCTGGGGGTGCTGGACGGCCCCAACGCAGCCCTCGACATCCTGTCAGTGGATGGTTCACCGGTGGGATTGGAGGCAGCAGCCCAAGGCGTTCTGGCGGTGGACCTTGTGGTTCTCGTCCAAAGCCCGGACCAGGTGCTGCGCATCGAGTCTGCCGGTTTCTTCGACGAGGCGCCCCTCAGCGAATTGGCCGGACACCGGCGCGGCCTCGGCTTCTACCCGGCCTCGGAGCCGGCCCAGGTGTACGGTCCCGGCACGGGCGTGGGCGCCTTCCATGCCCGGCGCGACGGAGCCCTCACCATCACCGACGTGCGGTTGCCCCTGCGTCCCGGGGGCCTCGTGGACGGCGGCGTCGTATGGGTGGAGTGGGATCGGGAGGCTCCGCGCGTGACGCTCCACGAAGTTCTCCCCGGGGACCCGCCACGAATCCGCGTCGAGACCTCGGAGGCCACGGCGGCCCGGTGGTGGACCGGGGCCGACGATGCGCTCGAAGCTACCGCGTACACGGGGGACACCCGGCCCACCCATGAATTCATCCTGGAGCAAGCGCCCGCCGCCAGGGCTGGCAGCGTCTCGTACCGGATCGAGTTGCAGGACGCCGTGGGTCGCACCGTCATGATTGAAGACAAAATCAGCTCGCCCGAACCCCCCGGGCGGGGCGCGCCGGGCGTTCCGGCAGCCTTGCTGGCGGGTGCCCTGCTGATGGCGGCGCGGCGGCGGGGCCGCTGAGAGCGTTCAGGCGCAAGGCGCCACGGCCGCGGCTACGGCTCCTCGCTGACCAGCCACATGCACTGATGTTGCCTCGTGGCACCCGGCACACCGCCGCACTCCTCGCCCCTCTCGACGTACAGAACATGCGCCCGCCCGTGCGCGTCGTGGCGCACCATGATGTATTCGTACACGAAGAAGTCGCCGTAGGGCTCGGTGATGCCGCCCGAGAACACGAGGGGCTCGGCGGCGTGGGCGTCAACGCGAGCCACCCA
>JBFIJP010000540.1:0-2017 GCA_041600695.1 Thermoplasmatota archaeon
CCCGAAAGGGCTTTCAATTAGCTAGCCCTTGTTACCGTGTCTTACACGACAAGAGGCAATGAAATGAAAATCCTGACTCTGGCCCTGGCCCTCATGATCCCGTTGACCGGCGCACAAATGTCCCAAACCTGGCAGGACCCCAGCGGCGATCACCTGGGGACAACCGGAGCCCACGACATCCTCGCCCTGGCAGCCCAGGCCAGCGATGACCTGACCCTGCAGGTGGAGCTGGCCGGTCCGCTCCCCCTGGACGGCACCGCGGGCGTACGCATTGAGTGGCAGCAGTACGGGGAGCTCTGGTCCGTTGCCTGCTTCGCCACATGGCGCAACGCCCACGAACCACAGCCCTTCTGCCGCGCCTGGAGCGAACCCACGACCAGCACGGCCGGCTGGGGCGTCGTTGCCGTCCCGGAGCGCCACGCCATCCTGGATGCCCAACTTACCGGGGATCGTACCGGCATCCACCTGCGCATGGCCAGCCCCTCGGGGTTCCTCCCCGAAGGACTCACAGCGCAAGCACTCTCGTGCTCGGCGGGCAACCTGTGGAGCCAACTGGAAGGCAAGACCCTCTGCTGGGTCACCGACATGGTTCCGGATCAGCCCCCCCGGGACCAGATGGCGCCCTGGTTCTTCGCCACGTAAGCGGGCCCTGCGCGTCCCGGCAACCGGCTTCCGCCTGGGCCCGTCCGCCCGTGGGGCCCCCATAGGCATCCTGGCCCGGTCGGCCGGGGAATGCCCGACCTTCATCCCCCATGGCGTCGACTGCCCGGGGCGCCCCACATGCCTAGGATTTCCAACGTTGAGCGCGGACGCGGGTTCTTTTTCACTCCGCCGCGACAGCGCTGACTCGGCGAGCCTTCCTCCTCCCCCTCCCATTCTTTCTTGTGGCAGGCAACGTTTTTGCTCCATGCCCCAATGTCGGGGCATGTGCTCACGGGTCCTGCTGGTGCCGGTCGCCCTGGTGCTGATGGCCCTTGCGCCCGTGGTCTCCGCCAGCGGCCCCTCCGACTGCATCAGCTACGCGGCAGGAAACCCCAGCTTCTGCCTCATCCAGGCCGGCTTCGAGGACCTGGACGGGCGCGAGTACGGCTCCGATATCGGAATCGCGGGCCTCTACAAGCGCTGCACGGCGGGCACTTGCACGCCGTGGATTCCATACTGCTTCAGGGTGCATATGGTCTGGAGCGACGAACACATCGTCCGGGAACAACCCTGCCTTCCAATGCCAGCCGTCCCGGATCCAGACCCGGAGGCACCGTAGCCCCCGGCGCCTCCATCCGCAGCTGCCCAGCGACCTTGGCCGCCCACGCCAACCTTCAAAACGGGCAACCACTGCGACCGCCCGTCGATGCTGGACGACCCCACTGCCAAGGGCATTCTCCACGCCTACACGGAGGCGCACCGGGACGAGGAGGGCCAGCCGGCTCCCCTGATGATCCTTCACGGCATCCGGGAGGAGGTCACCATCCGCCCCCACATCGAACTCCCCAGCGCCTACCACATGGCGCACTACGTGGACGAGTTCGTCACTGAGAACGTCAGCGCCGTAACCGTGTGCGGCCGCTTCTACAAGCAGATCGGCAAGAAATTGTTCCAGGGAACGATCCTGTACCATGTGGATCGCATCGGCAGCCACCTGATCCGGGGCTTCGACCTGGACACGGGCCGCTACCATGTCTTGGACGACTCGCCGTACTGGAACAAGTTCCCGTACGACTTCGACGAGGGCCCAATGGACCCCGAGATGCCCATCGGTTACCATCCCGGCCCGGTGGGCGGCGAAGCTGATGAAGAAGGCGGCGACGGGGACGACGAGTCGGAGGCCTAGATGCAACCGCTCGTGCAGGCTGATGGCGTCTGCAAGAGCTACGGCTCGACGCACGTTCTGCGCGACGCCGCCTTCATCATCCACCCAGGCGACAAGATTGCACTGGTGGGGCCCAACGGCAGCGGCAAGACCACGCTGTTTCGAATCCTGGCTGGCCAACTGAAGCCGGAACTGGGCAGCATCGAGTTC
>JBFIJP010000541.1:0-2008 GCA_041600695.1 Thermoplasmatota archaeon
AAGACGATCTGATCACGCTCTTCTGGTGCGCCCGCGGACGTGCACTCGTACTGGACGCCGCCGGACTTGCCGCCTGCCTCTAGCCCCGCGCCCGCCATGAAGGATCGCAGATTCACCCGCGAGCCGTTCCGTCAAGTATCTGCCTGCATCCCCCCTGCGCCGCCCCGTGCCCCGCGACCTGACACCCATCCCCATGGCCCAGTCGGCCACCACCATGAGCCGACTCATGACTCCCATCGACGCCAATGTGTACGGAAACGTCCACGGAGGGGCCATCTTGCGTTACATTGACGAGTCCGCCGCCGTGGCTGCCTGGCGCCACGCCCGGGTCCCCAAGGTCGTCACCGCCTCCATCGAACGCATGGATTTCCGCGAGCCCGTCTTCATCGGCGACATCCTGCACATCCACGCCACGGTGCGCTACACGGGCCGCACCAGCATGATGGTCGGCGTGCGCGTGGAGGCAGAAGAGCCCTCCACCGGCGAGGTGCGCCACACCGGCCGATGCTACATCACCTTCGTCGGCCTCGACAAGAGCGGCAAGCCCATTCCCGTGGCCCCCGTCGTCGCCGAGACGGACGCCGAGAGGGAGAAGATGGAGAAAGCCAAGGCCGTCTATGATGCGCTCAAGGCGACGCGGTTGGGCGCGGCAAACCCCTGATGCGCCCGATGGCCGCTCAATAGACCCGCCGCCTGGATGCGTCCCCATCAGCCGGCCACACGAGCGTGCTGCCCCACCAACTGATTCTCGGCCAGCGCCACCAGGTCCACCTGAACCAGATCGCCCGGCTGGATCAGCGTCACGAGTTGCCAGGATTCGCCTGCCTTCAGGGACCCGTCGGCAAAACCGCCACCCAGCGCGGCCCCCTCATGGAGGGTCACGGCTCCTCCGATGGCCACAAGGATTCGGGCATTGTCCGCGGCCCACGCTTCACCCCCCTGGTGCGTGATCGTGACGCGCTCGTCGCCGGTCCCCCAGCCGCCTGCCCCCGGCTCCACCCGGATGGCGAAATCGGCATGCAGCTGTGACGCCGGGCCCGGCATCGCAAGCACAAGCCCCGCCAAAACCCCCATCGACAGCACCGTGATCGCCACCAGCAGCATCGAGCCTACTACGTCGCCTACGGCGTCCTCATCGAGTGTTTCCTGATCCATCCGCATGCAGCGCCCCTCGGTGAGATGGGGTCCCCAGGGACTTGAGAGGGCCCGCCAGCGTGCGGGTCCCGCGGCTGGGCCCCGTCCTTCCAGGGGCGTCAAGCTTGGTCCCACCAAAGGGACTGGTGCAACGCACGAAGGGGACGCCACAACAACCATCAGTCAATCGTGCCCATGCCGGTGATCATCAGATGATCGCTCCGGCCTGCCTATACGTGCCCGCGGGGGGTGCTTGACCATGGCCTCACGATTCGGCGCCCTCAACCGCCCGCGACACCTGCTTGCCACCCTCGCCGTCTTCCTTCTGCTTGGGGGCGCTGGCGGCGCCCTCGTGGGCTTGGCTGCTGCCGACGATACCGCCACGCCAGCCGTTGCCCTGCCTGTCCCCCACAAAGGCGACGCGGGCGTCTACGAGCTGCGCAAGGCGCCGCTGGACGACGACGCCCGCTACCGCGGCTTTGAGGAGGATCGCGACCTACGCCTTGCCTTTGCATTTGGCGGCCAGCAGGTTCATTACGACTCCGACGGCAAGGGCCACCAGACGCATCGACTCGAAGTCAACCGCGTGCAGGACGGCGTTCACGGCAATGCCACGGTGTTTGTGGATGCCGGTGCGCGGACAGTCATCGCGCAAGTGAGCGAATGGGTGGACGAGCAGGAACCGCGCCAGGGCGGCGGGCTGCTGCCGACCGAAGAAACCGGGTACGTCGTTTGGCGCACCACGACGTTCCATTCCTTCCAGGCGCTCCCCTGTGGTCTGCTCGACAGTTTCCAGGGTGAAGTCCTGCGGCCGGGATCGTACCAGCCGTTTACCGAGACATGCCAGTGGGGTGCGGGCGACCACGATCCGAAC
>JBFIJP010000542.1:0-1988 GCA_041600695.1 Thermoplasmatota archaeon
GCAAGCCACACCGCGGTCCACGGGGCGGCTTAGGAGCCGCCGCGCGTCGCACGGTGGCGCAAGCCACACCGCGGTCCACGGGGCGGCTTAGGAGCCGCCCCGCTTCCGGCGGCCGCACGCGGCCGCCATCAGCACGGCAGTGTCTTCGCTACGCTCAGAAACCGCCGCGCGCCTTATTCCGATCGATCTTGACGCCGGTGGGCGCGACAATCATCATCGTCTTGCCCAGCCCAGCGATGTCGCCGTTGATGTCAGCGACCAGCTTCTTCAGGTCGGTGATGACACGGCGCAGGACGATCTCGTCCTTCTCGATGGCCGAAAAGTCAAGCAGCAGCAGATTGCCCTTGTACACGTAGTTGGCAAACTCGCGCAGTTCATCGTAGCGGCTCAATTCACCAACGCGGACCATCATCGTGGCCGTCGCATCGAAAAGCTCGGTGTCCGAAAGGTGGTCGTCGAGGTCGATGTAGTCCTCGCCGCCGGCAGCGCGGGCCGGTCTGGTTTCAGCCTTCGGCGTAAAGAGAGACTTCAATCCCATTTGTGCATCCCGTTAAGCCGTACCCGGCGCCGCGTCATAAGGGTACCCAAAACGGCCTGCCTGCCAACTTGCGTCCGAAGTCAGCTCAAGCGTCGAGCTCCCACAGCCGGTCGCCGAGCACATGAACGCTCCGCACAGCCTTCCCTTTCTTGGCAGGGCCCATCTCGGCCCCAGGCATGAGGCAGCGGCCGATGGCCAGCGGCTGCTTGTTGCGCTCATCGCGAATCCAGCACCAATCCCCCTCCACCAGGGCCGGGTCGGCGTCAACGATTCCGGGCGCCATCACATCGGCCCCGTTGTGAACGAACTTGACCGCACCCATGTCGACCGTGACGTATCCGCGCGGCGGCCGGTACTTGAGCAGCCCCCGTACGGAGAGGAACCGCTTGCCATCCTGTTCCACGCCGACCACCACGTTGTCGACTAAGATCACGCCGTAATCAGGCAACTCTCCGATCTCCACCGCAGCCGTGTCGGACCAGAGGTCGGCATCCCCAAGAACGGCACGCAGTTCATCACGCAGGGCCGCCGCCTGCTTCGTCTTCAAACGGGACCGCCGACGGATGCGAAACTCGGACACGACACCTCCAGCGGCTGGCCCCACATAGGCTGCTCGAAGCGCGCGCCACCCCACCTTCAAGACTGGCGGCCGCCGCCGTCGCCCGCTCAGCCTCCCCGCAACCCTCATAAGAGAGACCCATGTCGCTGCGCCCTGCGAGGTCGCCCCAGAGCGGCCAGGCTCCAGGAGAATTCTCATGGGAACCGGAACCCCCTCAATGCGCGGCGGCCACAAGACGCACATTCGTTGCCGCCGCTGCGGACGTCACGCCTACCACATCCAGAAGAAGCGCTGCGCGTCCTGCGGCTACGGCGCCACCGCCAAGCTGCGCAGCTACAACTGGGCGAAGCACCACTGAAACCAGTGAAGTGATGCTTCGCTTCCAGTAGGCCCGCAAGGGCCTTGGCTGGGCGAAGCACCACTAGGCTACCCAGGGAAACTGACGCCCGGTGCGTCGGCCCCTGCGGGCATGCCCGAAGACGCGCCCCTCTCTGGCGAGCGCCGTACCGGGCATGCTCATCTCTTCCCCCGCACCCCCCGCAGGGATAGTCAAGTGGCCAACGACGATGGATTTAGGATCCATTCCTTAGCGGTTCGCAGGTTCGAATCCTGCTCCCTGCACTCGCTGCGCTCGCGCAGGGCGCAGGAATCCTGCGGCCGTCGCCGCAGGCGCCGAAGAAAGCCTCGCTACGCTCGGCCTTCTCCGTCGATCCTGCTCCCTGCACTGGAACAGAGGAGCGACCGTCGGGAGCGACGGTTGTTCCAGTGTCGCACGAGGCGCGGCTTGCCCGCGCCTTGTGCCTGCACTCGCTGCACTAGAAAGCCTGGAGGCGCGCAGCGCCGGAGGGGTTTCTCGTGTCGCACGAGGCGCGGCTTGCCCGCGCCTTGTGC
>JBFIJP010000543.1:0-1980 GCA_041600695.1 Thermoplasmatota archaeon
GCCGGGTGGCGAGCGCAGGCTCGCCATCAACCTGGAGGCGGCAGGCGGTGCAGGCCTTCGTGCGCCGGTCGTGGGAACCACACCGTTGCGCCTGGCTTGCGCTTGGCCCCGATAGCTACATCAGCTCTCGCGCCCCTATAGTTTCAGAGACTGCCCCGTCCGGGCGGCGTACCCGGGATTCCGTGTGGATGCAACCATGAAGGCCATAATCTGTTCAATCGCGCTTGTCTTGTCGGTATTGATTGCGGGCTGTAGCAGTTCGCCCGCGCCGGTCGAAACCGAAGATGACCCCACGGGCGACCTCGGTTTGGCCCCAACGGCAACGACCGGGATCATCCGTGGCGTCGTCGTGGACGAGGCCGTGCGGCCCCTGGAGGGAATCACGGTTTCGCTGCCGCTTCCCAACGCGGAGCCACGCACCGCCGTCAGCAATGAAAAGGGCGCCTTCGGCTTCGATGGCCTGGCCCCTGGCACCTACTTCATGAAGGTCGAAAAGCTGGGCTATTTCCCCGCGCAACAGAGCGTCGAAGTGGTGGCCGGCGTCGAGAGCCCCCCGATCGTCAAGATCGTGATGCAGGTGGATGCCGCCAGCACCCCGTACGTTGAAGAGCACACATTTGCGGGCTTCATCGAATGCTCCGTGACCACCCCGGGGGCTCGCTTTGCAGCGTGCGCCGCGCCCAACGATCCGTTGGACTTCCTCGGCGTCTACACGGGGAACTTCACCAACGACAAGTTCCTGGTGATCCACGAAATCGACGCCGACCCGTGGCTGATCCAGAGCGAGATGGTGTGGGATTCCACGCAGGAGGCCGGCGGGCGAATGCGTCTCATCATGGATTCTGTCGAGGAGGATGGCTCCTTCGAAGACATCAACGAAACGGATGACTACTCGCCCATGATGCTGCGCATCAACCAAGCGGAAGCGGTTGCCAACGAGATGGGTACGAACAGCCAGTTGATGCTGCGCATCTTCAGCAGCTTCGTGGAAGGAACCAATCCGCCGTGTCTGGTCGTCGTCTGTCCGTTTGGAGTGGGATTCGTGCTCCAGCAGGAGTACACCGTGTTCACCCACGTGTACCACAACTACCTGCCTCCGGAGGACTGGCGCTTCACCGATGCGCCCGTGCCTGCGCCGGTCTGAGCCGCAAGCACGATGCACGCGACGTGGCCGCATCCAGTCGGCCGACGCCCGCGGCCCATGCGCGGGTGCAGGGCCCACGTTTGGATGATATGACCACGCTGGCCAAATCTGGCACGGCAGTTGCAGCCTTTGGTGGATTGCTTGAAAACCACGCTGATTAGCCTGTTTGCCGTTGCCCTGGTGATGGGAGCTCCGAGCGCCGTTGCCGAACCGTACACCGAAACCTACCAGACCCAGGGGTACCTGAGCTGCGGGTTCAACCTGGTTGCCGCGGGCTTCATGGCCTGCAACATCGTGCCCGGCGACGGATCGCAGTTCGTCCAATACCTGACGCTCAGCGGAACCCCGACCAGCATTGAATCGGTGCTCACCTGGGACGCGACCACGCCAGCCGGCGAGACGCTCCGCCTCCTGCTGTCGCGGGCCGGCGGCACGACCCTGGAGAACGTCGCCGAGGCGGAGGGCCAGTCGCCCTTGCCGCTGGCATACGACGCAGGTACCTCGGGCCTCGGCGCTGGCGACGAATTGATGGTTCGTATCTTCCCCGGCGACACGATCGGCCTGCCCTGTGTCGACCGCCCCATCATCGGCGGCTGCACAACTGGCGTGGGCGCGGCATTCATGCAGCCGTTCACCCTGCTGACGACTGTCCATTACGCGTAGGTTGTCCACGATCCGGGGCCCATCGGCACCATGCCGACCTAGTCGGCTGGGCCGCCCTTTTTCCTGTTTTGCGTTAAACAACTTTTTTCATGCAATGGCATAGGACGCACTACAATGACTGGCACGGCCCTGTGCGGGGCCCGCGAGGTCCTGGCGACGAGCCACCCGCGGCC
>JBFIJP010000544.1:0-1977 GCA_041600695.1 Thermoplasmatota archaeon
CAACCTGGCCCTCGGCGGCCGTCGTGCCAACCCAGGCTCTTACGCGACGCCCCACAGGTGGAGCGACCCCTGGCGGACCTTCCAGTCCTCCACGCCCGGCCCGGGCGGCGCCCGCAGGCGCTCACTGGAGACGTCAACGAATCCGGCGGCTTCCAGCGCCTCGCGCCACCCCGCCTCCGAGAGAAGGGTCATCGCAACCCCCACATCCTGCGGCCACGAGTGGCTGGCCTCGTTCTCGCCATAATAGTCAATGACGACGTGCAGCGCGCCGCCGCTGCGCAGGACCCGTCGCACCTCGTGAAGGACCGCCGGCACATCGGGCGCATAATAGAGGGCCTCCATGCTCCAGGCCACATCGAAGGCGTGATCCTCGAACGGAAGGTCCGCGAAGTCGGCGCGCTGGTACGTTTCGCGCCGCCCAGCCCGCTTCTGCGCCCGTTCAACCATCTCCGCTGACAAGTCCACGCCCACGGCATCGGCGCCGCGAGCCGCCGCGAAGCGTCCCGCCCAGCCGTTGCCGCAGCCGAGATCCAGGAATTGCACGCCGATGCCCACCGGCAGGGATGCCAACAGAGGTGCCGCCGTCTGGCTGTGCCCCCGCTCCATGCCCTCGCCGCGGCCACGCCGGGCCCAGTCATCAAACAATTCGTCCACGGGGGACGAGTCCTCCGAACTCACCGGGCCGGCCACGCCGCCGTGCTACTTGAGGCCACAGGCACACGCGCCACGAGCCAATGCCGGGGCGGAGCAACGCCTATAAATGGCGCCTCTGTGGCCGCGCCCCTCAAGGTGAACGAATGGCCCGCACTCCAGCAAAGGTCTACCGAAGGATCACGCAATACGCGTACACCCGCCGTGAGTACATGGGCGGTGTCCCCGGCTTGCGCATTCTCCAGTTCGAGTCGGGCAACAAGACCGGGTCCTTCCCGGTGACGATGCACCTCGTACCCGAGGAGCGCGGCCAGATCACGCACACGGCCCTCGAGGCCATGCGTATCACCGCCGTTCGCTACATGGACAAGCGCATTGGCCGCCTGAACTACCACCTGCGCGTTCGCGCCTACCCGCACCACGTGCTGCGCCAGAACAAGCAGGCCAGTGGCGCTGGTGCCGACCGTGTGTCCATGGGCATGCGCCTCGCCTTCGGCAAGGCCATCGGCACCGCTGCCCGCATCGAGGCCGGCCAGCAACTGCTGACCGTCCACTGCAACGAGAAGGACATCCCGCACGTGCGCGAAGCCTTCCGCAAGTGCTACAACAAGATCGCGATGCCCTGCCACATCGACGTGGCGGGCACCGTTACGGCCTAAACCGGGAAGCCCTTTCCCGCCTCGCCGGGTGGACCCATGACCGTGCGCAGCCCCCCGCTTCTCGCCCTTGCATTAGCGTGCCTCGTCGCTTCGGCGGGCCTGGGTACGCTACTGTACCACGACGGCGAGATCGGTGCAACAGGAGCCCTCCATTCCGAGGACTTGGGCCACGGCGTGCGAGTCAAGGGGAATCTCGCTGAGTTGCAGCAGCCGGTGGGCCAACTCTGGCCGGTCCTGCTGACCTACACCAAGGTTCTGCACCTGGAGGAGCAACCGGATCTGCTGGTGCTTCTGTCATCAGACCAGCCGCTGCCTGCTGGCGCGGTCCTGGTGGAAGGGTTGTTGGTGGAGGCCGGGACGCTCCGCCAGGCCCCCTACGTCGTGATTCACGCCAGTGTTGTGCGCGAGCCGCTGGTCTTTGCATGAATCCGCTTTGGATGCTCGTTCTGGTGCTGGCCCTGGCTGGCTTGGCCCTGCTCGCCTACAGTTTGCGGGCACTCGATGCGCCTGGAGCGGTGGGGTCCTTCATCCTCGGGTTCCTGGTGGCGTACCTGGGCGGCCTCGGTTGGCTGGTAACCATGACGGCGTTCACCATGCTGGGATTTGCTGCCACGCGTTTTGGCCGCCGCCGCAAGGAGGCCCGCAAGGTAGCCGAGGCACGCGGTGG
>JBFIJP010000545.1:0-1974 GCA_041600695.1 Thermoplasmatota archaeon
CGTAGACGCGATGCCCATCCGCAAGGAGGCGACGGGAAGTCGCCTCGCCAATGCCGCTCGAAGCACCCGTAACCAGGATCGTTGCCATGGCAAGGCAAGCCGCGGGCTGCAGCATGAAAGGAGGGGGATTGGGCAGCCCCCCGTCGTCGGGCCGGCCCGTGGCACGCAGCGGGTCTGGGGACCGAAGGCCGCGCCCGCGGGTCTTGAAAAGCCAATTCGCCCATGCCAACTCGTGGCCTTGTTTGGCAAAGCGAAAGCCGCCGAGGAGAACGCGGCCCCAGACCTGGCGGCCATCCTCGAAACGCTCGCCCACCCAGCGCGTCAGCACTTGCTGGGCCAATTGCAGGTGCCACGCACCGTTGCGGAAATGGAAGTGCGCGCCGACGGGCGACCCGTTTCCCGCCAGGCCAAGGAACGGCACCTGGCCGCCCTGCGCCGCGTAGGCTTGGTGCGTGGCCGCCCGGCGCGCCGCAATGGTCGCCAGGTCCGCGAATACGTCGTCAACCAAGCAGGCGTGTTCGCGTTCGTGGAGTCCGTGCGGGACATGACCTACATGCGGCCCTCGACGTACGCCCAGGATGCAACCCAGGACGGCGGCCCCCAGATACCGGATGCCCCCGTTCTCAAGGGCCCGTGCCTGGTCGCCGTCGGCGGCCCGCTGGACGGTCGCTTGTTCCCGCTCGACGGCCCCGGACCGTGGACCATTGGACGGCTGCGCGACAAGGACATACCCATCACGTACGACCCGTTTCTCAGCGGAACCAACTCAACGATTCGCCGCGCCGGGTCCAAGTGGTGGGTGGCCGACACCGGCACAGCGCGCAACGGCACCTGGCTTGACTACCGCCGCCTGGCTGCCGGCACGGAAGCCCGCCTGGCGCCAGGCTCGCTCATCGGCGTCGGCCGTTCGCTCCTCGTCTTCCGGTCCGACACGGCTTAACCAATCCTGAACCTGGCACCACCATGGCGCCGTTGCAAGCGTGGTTCCACGGCGTGAACACGCTAGGCATCGCCGCCATGATCGGGATGGCCATTGCCCTCCTCGTCGTCGACCTCAGGGGCCGTGGCAGCCGTGCCCTTCGCGTCATGGCGCTCTTCCTGGCCCTCCGGGCGATGGTCAACATTGCCACGCCGCTCCAACTCGTGTGGCCGGTCGATGCAGCCTTCTGGCACCACGTCAAGACGTACTTCCTGCTACCCCTCCCCTTCGTCGTGGCAGTCTTCGTGTGGGTCTACCCGCGCGATCGCCTGTCACGCCCCGGGCTGGCGGCGACCACCGTGGCGGCAATCGCCGTCGTGGCCGCCTACGCCCTTCGCCACGACTGGTACGCGACCATCGTACCCGCAGCCGGCCGCAGCAACGCGTTCGTCGCCTACGGACCCCTCTTCCATTTGCTAGGCCTGCTCTACGCATCCTACGTGGCAGCCGGCTGGCGCTTCGCCCGACTGTGGCGCCATGAGCGAGGGACCCTGCAAGCGAGCCTTGGCCTTGTGAGCGCAGGGTTTGCTCTCAACGGGGTTTACCTCATCGCCCTGGAGGGCGCTTGGGCGCTGACACCGCAGTCGGACGCCTTCGGGCGACAGAGCCTCGTAGGCATGGCGCCTGGAATCCCGTTCGCCCTGCTGCTGGTTCGCGAATGTTGGCGGGCGGCGAGCACCCGCATCCCCGGGGCCCGTGCGTACCTAGCGGCGCTGCTGCTGGCACCCACCGTCGCCGTCACCGAGGTCGGCTTGACGACCCTAAACATCCTGCCCATCCTCGGCTACGCGGACGCCGTCTTCCTCCTGGCCCAGCCGACGATGCTGGCCTACGCCCTGCTGCGCCACCGCCTATTCGGCATCGATTTGCGCCTCAAGTGGACGCTCAGGCACGGGACCACCGTCAGCATGGCGGCGGCCTTCCTCCTGCTCAGCGACAGCCTGGGGGACCGCTGGCTCACCGCGACGGCGTCCACGGCCCTCAACATCGCCGCA
>JBFIJP010000546.1:0-1956 GCA_041600695.1 Thermoplasmatota archaeon
GCAAGTACGTGGACCGTGCGGATCGGTGGGGTGTCGGCGAGGAGGCCACGGGAGACGTGTCGCGCTGGGGGGGCGGACTTGTTGACTTTGACCAAGACGGCTGGAAGGACTTCTTTGTCGTGACCGGACACCCGAGCCGGGCGTTTGCGGGCCCCATGTACTTGATGCGGGGCGACGGCCGCAGCTTTGAGCCATTGTCCCTCGGGGACTGGCGCTGGACGGAGGGCGGATTTGGCAATTACCGCGCCGTCGCGTTCGCTGATGTGGACAACGACGGCGACCTGGATGCCTACGTTTCTGCCCTGCCGGACGACATTGGGGGGCGGGCACCCCGCCTGCTCCTCTTCGAGGCCAGCGACAACAACTGGCTGCGCATCGAACTCGTGGGTCGGGGAAACCACCCGGATGCCTTCGGAACGCGCATCGACGTTCAGGCTGGCGGCATGACCCAGACGTACACCAAGGCGTCCGGCGGATCGTTCGCCGCCAGCCACGACCCCCGCATCCTGGTTGGCCTGGGGGATGCGAGCAAGGCCACCATCACGATCACCTGGCCCGGGGGCGCACGCGAGGTACATTCGGTAGACCTGTCGACCGATGCTCCCGTGAACGCGGCGGGGTCCCGGAAGGGACTGGAGTTGCGCTTGGAGGAGCAGTCCATGGTGCCTGGTTCCCTCATGCCGCCCCTGCCGTCGCGGGAGGCTGCCGCCGCGGGCCTGCTGCCCCTGATCTTCTTGCTGGCTTTGGCCGTTGCATGGCGACGAACCTAGCCTGCCCGGAGATCGGCCGACGGCAACGGGTAAGTCGGGGCACGTACTGGCGTCCTGTGGTGCGTGGATCGGTTCTAGCTGTAATTTCGTTTTTTTTCCTGGTGGTCGCCGTGGCGCCAGCCAGCGCTCAGCAATGGGCACGGGACATCACGAGCGAAGCCGGCTTGGCCGGGCACGGCGTCGGCTACCAGTGGGGTGAGGCCATTTTCACCGAGTCGTTCGCCTCCGGTGCCTGCTGGGGTGATTACGACAGCGACGGCCTGATCGATTTGTATGTCACCGACCTGCTCGACGGGGAAGGCGGCGGGCGATCCAGTCTGTATCGAAACACTGGCGTCGTGGATGGCGTGCCGCGCTTTGAGGACGTGACCGAGGCCACCGGCACAGGGGTGGTGGGGGTCGGCCAGGCATGCCTCTGGGGGGATTACGATTCCGACGGCTGGAGGGACCTGTTCGTCACCACGGCCGTCACCAACTTCTCGGCGCAGGCCAACGTCCTGTTTCGAAACCTGGGCGGCACCTTTGAGGACGTGAGCGCGTCGGCAGGAGTCCATGAGACAATGGACCCGTATGACAAACTGGGGTGCGGTGTCGCGGTCCAGACTCCTCTCGGAGAGCGGCCGGGGTGCTGGAGTTCCAGCTCTGCGTGGATTGATTATGACCTGGACGGGGACCTGGATTTGTACGTGCTCCAGTACGCCAAATTCGGAGTGGGCACGTGCAAGCAGCTGCGCAACATGGACCCGGCCTTCTGTGAGGGCCAACCCAATCGGCTCTATCGCAACGACGGCGACCGCTTCGTGGAGGTGGGTGGCCGGGCCGGCGTGGCCTTCAATGACCAACCCACCGGCGGCCGGAGCCTCGGCGTGATTGCTACTGACATCGATGGGGATTCCTGGCCGGACTTGTGGGTTGCCAATGACATGGACGGCAACGCTCTCTACCTGAACAACCAGAACGGTACGTTTCGCAACGCCGCCGAAGAACTGGGCGCCGATAACTTCGGGCCAAGGTCTCGGGGACCACCCACGTATCGCGCCGGCATGGGAGTCGACGCCGCCGACATCGACAACGACGGCGACCTGGACCTGTTGTCAACCCACCTCACCGGCGAATATGATGGCCTGTGGTTGTGGACGGGGAAGACGTTTCACGACAGTGCCCGTGAGATCGGCATCGGAACCGA
>JBFIJP010000547.1:0-1954 GCA_041600695.1 Thermoplasmatota archaeon
GCTTCGGCGCCCGCGCCACGGACAGCGAGTACACGTGCCGCCCGTACGCCACCGGCAGCGACGAGACCTGCAACCAAGCCAACCCAACCGAGGGCTGGTGGTACGTGCGCGTCGATGGTTACCAGGGCAGCGGAACGGTCAGCCTGGTGGCTACCCACGACGGCACCACGGGCCCCTCCAACAACGCCCCGACGGCGAGCTTCACCTCGTCGTGCACGGACCTGACGTGCTCCTTCAACGGCGGCGCCAGCAGCGACCCCGATGGGGACTCGCTGACGTACAGTTGGGTCTTCGGCGACGGTGGCAGCGCCAGCGGCGCCACACCCAGCCACACGTACGCAGGAAGCGGCAGTTACAGCGTGACCCTGACGGTCAACGATGGCAACGGCGGCACCGACACGGACAGCCAGACAGTCACCGTCACCGGCCCCAACCAGGACCCCACCGCCAGCTTCACGTCGTCGTGCAGCGATCTGGCCTGCACCTTCAACGGCGCCGGCAGCAGCGACCCCGACGGCGACTCCCTCACATACAGCTGGAACTTCGGCGACGGCTCCACGGGCAGCGGCGCCTCCGCCAGCCACACCTACGCGGCGGACGGCACCTACACGGTGACCCTGACCGTGGACGATGGCAACGGCGGCAGCGACTCGACCAGCGCGTCGGTGACCGTTGTCGCTGACGAGGATCCTAACCCGTCGGTGCCGACCATCACGAACGGCCAGTCCGCCAGTGCTACTCTCAGCGGTGCCGGCGACTCCGAGGAGTTCAAGATCTACGTGCCCCCCGGAACCTCCAGCCTGAACATCGTGATGGATGGCCCGAACTGCCCGGTGGTTTGCACCTTCGACGCGGACCTGCACGTCAAGTTCGGCAGCCGCGCCACGACGGGTTCGTACGACTGCCGCCCCTACGAGTCGGACAGCGATGAAACCTGCACCTTCGCCAACCCGGCGTCGGGCTGGTACTACATCCTGGCCCAGAGCTTCCAGGGTAGCGGCACGGTGACCATCACCGGCTCGTACTAGGCTAGCGTTTTCCTCCTCCCTTTCCCCTTCCCTTTTCTGCTGTTCCTCCCTTTTTTGATCCGACGCGAGAAACCGTACGGGCCCCACCAACCGGCCCCTGTGTCCTGGCGGGCTCGGACGTTGGCCCGGCACCCAACGAAGCCGCAGGCCCTATGGCACAACCCGCCCCATGTCCACCTATGGACGCGTCGAAGACCCAGCTCTTCCTCACAGTGCCTTTGGTCGCGATGCTCTTGGCGGGATGCAGCTCCGAGCCGGGCCCCAGTTACGCCATCTCCGGGGTGTTCGAGCGCAGCACCACGCAGGCCGACCTGGATGATCTCCAGGCCCGCCTGGCACCGCACGGCGCGTCGGCCCAGATCATGGAGAGCTTCCCCATGCAGTACCAGATTCGGGACCTGGACGCCGACACGTGCGCCGACATCCGGGTCCTGCTGCTGGGCCTTGCCTACATCGCCGCGGTCGGGGAGTGCCGTGTCACCTCCGGGACGGGCAATCCCGACGAGCCCACATCATCCCCATGAGGCAACCCGGCCACCTTGCCTGCCCGGCCGCCCGGCTGTCTGGCCGCATAGCTAGCCGCTGTTCCCGTCGCATCGCAGGTCACGGCCAGAGTCCCACAAACGGCGTTCTTCCCCGATCCCGAAACGGCCTGCCAGGGGCCAGCGCCCGCCCCCTACGCCCATTAAGTAGTTCCTGCGGCCAAAATCCTAGCGTGCCCTGCTGCCGGTCGACCCTCACGGGAAAGTCCCACCCGCCGTTGTCTGCCCGCCCGGGCGGCTGCGCGCGGGTGCCGGTGCCAGGACGGGGGCTCGCCAAAGGAGTGGAGGCCTAGGTGGCTCGCATCCTGGTCGTTGAGGATGAGCGCATCGTCGCGCAGGACATTGAAGCAACCCTGGAGCAACTTGGATATGACGTGGTGGCCA
>JBFIJP010000548.1:0-1942 GCA_041600695.1 Thermoplasmatota archaeon
TCCAGATGCGGCTGCCCCGGTTGCCAGGGTCGTCCACGTAGGGCTCGTGCAGGTAGGCCGTGTTGCCGCCCAGGGACCCGTCCAGAAACAGCTTGAGACCCAACTCGTGCAGGAAGGCAGACGAACCCTGCGTCAGGGTCGACGCGCCCTGCGGGTCAGCACCGTTGGAGCCCTGTGCCTCGCCGCGCGGCCTGGGTACCGTGTCTGCCACGTCGGCGCCGTCGGCGCCGTCGGCCGTGTCGGCCGCGTGGGCCGTGCCTGCCTTGGGAGGCAAACCCGGCGCTGCCAACTCGGCCTGAGACCCAGGCTGGCCGGCCGGCCGTGCCGGCCAAACTCCGTCGTGACTGCCTGCCGGGGGCAGGACCGGGCTGTCCTCCGGACCCAGGGCGCGGCGGCCGCAGCGTAGACCCCGTCGGAGGGCTTCCCCCAACTGCTGGGCATACACGCTGATGGCCACGCGTACCGTGAGGTCTCCGCGCGCAGCGGCGCGTTGCAGGGCAGCGTGGGAGGGCGCTTGCTCGTAGTCGCCGCAGGCGGTGACACCCTCTGCGTGGGCTTCGCGGCAAGCCAGCCGGATCGCCTGATCGAGGTCGTCGGCGGTCGCGGGGAGCACCTCGTTCAGGTAAAGGCTCGGCTCTTCCAGCAGGAGGCCCGAGTCCATGTCCACGAGGGCGTCGTCGTCCCAGCGTGGCCGGATGACCTCTAGGGCGGGGGAGTTGGCGACCGCCACGTGGCCGTCGATGCGGCGCAGGACCAGGATCCGGTGGGTGGTTCCGCCTTCGCCGTCGGGCGCGTCGCGGCTGATGCTGTCCAACTCGTCCCTGGTCAGCATGATTCGTTCGGGCCAGTTGCTTTCGTCCCAGCCCTCCCCGACGACGGGGCTGCTGCCGGGGTTCTCGGCCAACCACCGGCGAACGCTTTCGAGCACGGCCTGGCGCGTGGCCAATCGGTGCAGCCACGGGCGCAGGGCCTTCATGCCGACGTGCTGGAAGTGCAGGTGGGCGTCAACGAAGCCCGGGATCACGACGCGCCCGCCCAGGTCCTCAATGGCTCCCGGGGCCAGGCCGGCCTCGGCGGCGGCCCGGCGGATGTCGTCGTTGGTCCCCACGGCGGCGATGCGGTCCCCCAGCCAGAGGATCGCTTCCGCCTCGGCGTCGGGCGTGGTCATGGGCAGTACGCGGGCGTTGGTGAGCGCGCGGCCGGCCGAACCGCTGGTGGAGGACACGCCTGGGCAGCCGAGGGATTGGTGATAGCGTTGGTGCGTTGCGCCGCAGCGCGAGCGGGGCGGGCTGTCCTGGGAGCGGGCCTGGGCCGGGCCGGGTTGGATGCTGGGTTGCCGGGCGATTCGCCCTCGGCCGGAGGCGATGGCCGGGTTGGAGGCCAGGCGGCGCCTGGTTGTCCCGCGGCCCGCCACTTAGGTGAATCCGGCTTCGTCGCGGCGGTGGATGCCGCGCAGGCGCGGCTTGGCCAGTCGTCCGGCTTGGCCAGGGCTCGTCAGGCTCGGCCCGTCATGATCAGGGTAGGCTCCCTCTAGTTTCCTGGAGCGTGCCGTGGGGCTCTGGCCACGTCGGTTCGCGCGACCTGTATGAGGCGCCCCCTGACATCCTGATGTCCCGTTTGGCCGCGGCAGCCAGGCGCTCCGGACCGGCTCCCAAATTCCAGGATCATGGAACTTTCCGGTACGGGCTGGCTGCTTTGGCGGACCACCTCCGGAACCGGCTGGAACCATGCGCAACCAACCAAGCCCCCATGGCTTCGACTGGAACCCTCCGACACCACTCAACACCTGTTTGTTACCAGCTCGGGTGCCAAATGGAACCTTTGGTTACCAAAGGGAATGTAAGGGGATGGCTGTCTTGTCATTTCCCGGCGGGGCAGTCAAGGCTGCCCGGCCTGGCGCGATCGGCCTCACAACCGGTCGGGATGGGATGCACCTGGTGAA
>JBFIJP010000549.1:0-1932 GCA_041600695.1 Thermoplasmatota archaeon
CGCGGGGCCAGTCGGCCTGCTTCTCATGATGAGCGGGCACGAACGCCTTGTTGCGGTGGGCTTCGGGCTCGGCGCGGCGCTCAACCTGGTCCTCAACTTCCTCTTCATTCCCCTGTGGGGACTCACCGGCGCAGCCGTGGCCACCGCTACCAGCATGGCCATCTGGAACGTGATCCTCATTGTGTTCATGGTTCGCACCCTGGGCATCCGGCCCTGGGGTACCGGGCGCGGCGGGCAGGCGACCCAGGAGTAGGATGCGCGGGCCGGTTAGCGGCGCGGCCCCACGAGGAGCCGACGCGACTGGCTGTACGCCAGGCGCAGGGGCCGTGCCACGTACCGCAGCGGCCCGAGGGGAGCAGGCAGCGTGGCCGCCGGCCGGTCGGCCAGGGTGGGTTTGAGCAGGGCGGAGGCGAGATAGCCTGCACCCGTTAGCCGACGGTCGAAGGAGCGGGCCTGGAAGCCAAGCAGGCGAGCCACACCAATGTCGAAGGATTTCTCCCGCAGCAGCCAGGAGCAGTTGCGCCGCAGGAGCCGTCGGGTCCGGCGGTCCAGCGACGGCGCCTCCGCTGGCGAGCCCAGGAGATCGGAAGCCAAGGCGAGGCTCAGGTCGAGGCGCCTTCGAAAAGCGCCGTCGCGAGCGTCCTGCTCCAGATCTGCGCGGACCTGGGCGTCGCTTGCCTCCAGAATGAGCGCGATGTCCAGCAGCCACAGGAGCCGCTTGAAGTAGTGCTTGCTGCCGTGCAACACCAGATAGGCGAGTTCATCGCGGGCAGCCAGCACGGAAACGGGCTGCCCCATGAGCAGTTCGTCCTCTGCTGCGGCCCACGCCGAGTCGGTTCGCGCCTGCTCGCCAAAACGTGGTCCCATGAGTTCCCAGTGGACTTCCACCACGACACCGTCGCGCTCCATCTCGATGTCCTTGTGCAGCCGAATGACTTCCGGAAGCTGATCCTGCGGCACGGGGCGACTCCACACGAAGCCCTGCTGCTGCAAGCACGCTACTGCCTCCAGGGCCTGTTGGCGGGGAACAAGGATGTCGATGTCGCGAAATTGGCGGTTTCCAACGCCGCCGTACAGCTTCTGGGCCAAGATCGGGCCCTTGAAGCAAAGTGTAGGCACCCCCGCCGCCTGGAGGCACGCAAGGGCGTCAAGCAGCACCCTCGACTGGTGCATGTTCCACATGGCGATCTGCTGGTACCGCTGCGCGAGCCGTGCGCGAATCTCGGCCGGAACACCGGGGTTGCCGTCCAGCCGGGCCGCCACGAAAGGGAACACGCGGTGCTCGTTGGCCAGCCAGAGGAAGCGTTTCCAATCCCCCACAGCCGCCGCACGGGCGGCCAACTCCTGCGTGCTGGGCTCCCGGCCGACGCGGATGCAGTCCAGAAGCAACTGCATCTCAGCGCTGGCGGCGGCAGGCCTCAACTGCCCCCAGCCCCCATGGACTCCAAGTCGTCCATGACCAGCCGGGCCGCCACGTCCACATAGTCCAGCCCTTTCGGAATGCCGAGACGCTTGACCGGAACGGCGGCCGCCACAGCGCTGCACAGGGACAAATGCCAGGGTTCGTGGCGTTGTTCGATGATCCTGATACTGTAGGTGTGAAGGACCAATTCCATGACGGCGTCGAGCCCGCCAAGGGTGGTCAGTCCCACCTCCTTGGCACTTCGGTCGAGAATGTACAGCCCGCCCAAAGGCGCCTCGGGGACCACTGGTTCGATGTCCACGAACCGCTTGTCGATCTCGTCGTAGACGGTAACCAGTTGATCCACGTCAAATCCCATCTTGGCGGCTGCGTCAGGCCACAAGCGAGCCTTGGGCGGCCCGGCCAGAGCCACGGGGCCGGCTGGATCGTCACGGATGGCCAGGATGTCATCGGTCAGGAAGCCGGGCCCGAGCGCCCGCACGTGGGCGGCGGTCGTGGACTTGCCCCAG
>JBFIJP010000550.1:0-1922 GCA_041600695.1 Thermoplasmatota archaeon
GGTGGAGGCCGGGACGCTCCGCCAGGCCCCCTACGTCGTGATTCACGCCAGTGTTGTGCGCGAGCCGCTGGTCTTTGCATGAATCCGCTTTGGATGCTCGTTCTGGTGCTGGCCCTGGCCGGCCTGGCCCTGCTCGCCTACAGTTTGCGGGCACTCGACGCGCCTGGAGCGGTGGGGTCCTTCATCCTCGGGTTCCTGGTGGCGTACCTGGGCGGCCTGGGCTGGCTGGTAACCATGACGGCGTTCACCATGCTGGGATTTGCTGCCACGCGTTTTGGCCGCCGCCGCAAGGAGGCCCGCAAGGTAGCCGAGGCACGCGGTGGCGAGCGGGGTTTGTCCAATGTGCTGGCCAACGGCGCGGCGGCGGGCTTGTCGGCGGTGGCCATTCTCATGGTTCCCGAGGCAGTGGCTCGCCTGGCGTTTGCAACCGCGGTGGCCGCCGTCACGGCCGATACCTTGGCTTCCGAGATTGGCAGCCTGTCCACCCGGGCCCGCCGCATCCTTCCGCCGTTCGAGGCGACGGGGGCTGGCGCCAATGGTTCCGTCAGTTGGCTCGGTCAGGTGGCGGCTTTTGCGGGCGCATCCATCATTGCTGGTTTGGCTGTCCTGCTCATGGGGGTTCCGTGGACCCTAGCCTGGATCCCGGCCCTGCTCGGATTTGGGGGCTGCCAGTTGGATTCGATTCTTGGCGCGACCCTGGAAAAGGATGACGCCCGCGATGGCATTTTGTCCAAGGGCGACGTGAATTTCATCGCCAGTGCTGCGCCGGCGTTTCTGGTTCTGCTCGTGGGCGTGGTCCTCTAGGACCTAGGATCGCCGGATAATGTCGAGCAGTTCGTCGCCCTGTCCCTGGAGGGCGCCGGTGAAGGGCGTTCCCGTCAGGAGGGTTGCGGTTAGCGTATCCGTCACGTCGTCCGTGTTGCAATTCGTGATCTGGACGCAACCGCAGGAGCACTCGGATTTCAGGTAATCACAGACGCCCTGCTCGGTGGGCTCGTACGTGTTGCAGGCGGTGTCGTGGGTGACGCATGCGATGTGTGTTTGGCAGGCGTCGGCGCTTTCGCCTGGGTGGCCGAACAGTCCGACATCGGGAATGGGCCCCGCTGCCCCTGCGGCTGCGGCGAAGGCGGTGGCAAAGCTCGTGTTTTCGAGGCGTTCAATTTCTCGGATGGACAGTGTTGATTTCATGGGGAATCGCCTCCGTGGGGGGTCTTTTGCCGAGTTGGTGGCTGGCGCCGCCCGCCGCGACACCCCAAAAAAGTAGGGTCGTGGATAAGACCATGATTCGATGGGATTGGGACATGGCGGCCGGTGAGGATCAGGGGAAAGTGACTCTCCGTTGACCTGCTACGGGGTATTCCAGGTGCTTGGGAGGATTCCGCGAATCGTCCATCCCTGTTCCGTCACGGCGACTCCGAGCGGAATCACCCGGACGCCGGAGGCGGCGGCGGTTTCCAGGGCCCTGGCGTACGCGGGGTCGATGTTGGCGGCAACGTCAAAGGACTGGCAGTCGGCCCGGTTGACCAGAAACACGACGGCGGCTTCGTGCCCCTGTTCCACCGCGTGGGCCAGATCGTCCATGTGTTTGGCTCCGCGGGCGGTCACGGCGTCGGGGAACAAGGCCACGCCCGGCGGGCCGCCGGTGTCATGGCTGGCTAGGGTGGTGTTCTTGACTTCCACGAAGTGGGTGGCGGCGCCCCGGTCCACCACCAGGTCCACGCGGCTTCGTCCTTCCCGCCCGTACGGCACCTCGCGGCGCACGCTGCTGGCGCCGTCCAGTCCTGGAATCAGGCTGTCCCGGATGGCCCATTCGACGATCCGGTTGGGGCGCATGGTGTTGATGCCAACCCATGTGGTGCCGGGGTTCACTAGTTCCCAGGTCCAGGCCAGCTTGCGTTTGGGGTCTGGTACGTGCCGCACCA
>JBFIJP010000551.1:0-1920 GCA_041600695.1 Thermoplasmatota archaeon
AAACCGGGGTGCTCTCGGGGGTTTCAAGATCCAGATCCTCAACGGTCGGCGGGTCGTTGACTGGGGCAACCTGCAAGCCCACCTCGCCGATGACGGCATCCGTCCCGTCGCTAACCTCGTACGTGAACCGGTCCGCGCCGTTGAAATTGGCGTTCGGCAGGTAGCTGAAGTCGCCGCTGTTGCCTACGGTCGCGGTTCCATGGCGGGGGCCTTCGACGAGCACGAAGCTCAACGGGTCGCCCTCCGCGTCCGTGGCAGGTAGCCGGCCGTTGACGCCGGTGTCCTCGTCGAGGCGCATTGTGATGGCGTCGACCCGGGGGGCATCATTGATGGACCGTACGGTAATGGTAATCGTGGCTTCGTTGGACTCCGACTCCCCGTCGCTGGCCCGGTAGCCGAAGGCGACGGTTCCGCTGAAGTCGGCGGGGGGCGCGAATGTGAAGGTGCCGTCCGGCTGGAAGGAGACGGTTCCCTGGGCAGGGTCGGAACTGGCGCGATACGCCAGCGTGTCGCCTTCGGGGTCCGTGGCGGACACGGCGGCCGACAGGACCGAGTCCTCGTCAACACTGAAGTCAAACGGCAGCGCCACAGGGGGGTCGTTGACGGCGCTGATGGTGAGGGCGACCGTGGCGATGCCCGAGTCCAACTGGCCGTCGCTGGCCCGGTACGTGAACGAATCCGTGCCGCTGAAGTCCGCGTCTGGCACGTAGGTAAACGAATCGCCAGATGTCCATGTAGCCACGCCGTGAGTCGGTGCATCCACGATGGTGTAGCTGAGGGCCTCATTGTTTCCGTCTTCGCCAGCAAAGGTCGCCGTCAGGGTGGTATCCTCCGGCGTGCTGGCCGAAACGTCTTGTACCGTGGGTGCCAGGTTGGCGACGGCGAAGGTGCCGGACATGGTGGCCGCACCGTGGCAGCGGCAGTAATAGGTGTAGTCGCCGGAAGCGATGGCTCCCACCGTGTAGGTGTACGACGCGGTCCTGCCCATGCCACAAGGTGAACCGCTGTTGAGCGGAATCGACGCGGGCCCGGAGCCATACACGATATCATGGGGGACGAAGTCCTGGTTGGTCCAGGTGATTGTGTCGCCGACATCGACGGCCAGGGCGGCCGGGTCAAACGAGTAGTTCAGAATCGTAACGTCGTGGCCGCGAGCCTGACCCTGGGCAGACATCAGACCTAGTCCGGGTACCAGGCAGAGGACGATCGTCACGCCGATCGCCTTCGCTGGCGCTCCAACCAACCGCATGGCACAGTATTATCGGTCGCATGTTTCAGCGTTGCCCGCGTGCTGGGCGGCCGGCCGGCTTCCGGTTTAAAAAATGATGCCTCTTTTGCGCAGATCGACATCTGCCTACCGCGGGCAGGCGGCCCGCCAAGAAATGCAAGTAGGAAGGGGAAAAGGAAGCAAAAGCCCAGGGCGTCAAGAAACGCCTGAGCCTTGGCCTGGACCGGTTCTAACGGCGCTGGTAGCAGTCGCGGCAGAAAACGTCGCGACCGGGGGCCGGCTTGAAGGGGACCTGGGTCTTGGTGCCACAGCGGCTGCACGTGGTGTCGTGCATCTCGCGGTCGCCACCGCCGAAGCTGCGGGCACCGCCGGCGCCACCGCCGCCACGGGGGCCGTCACGGGGCGGGCGGCTCTGCTGGTAGCAGTCGCGGCACTGGATCGGCCGGTCGCCGCGGGGCTGGAAGGGCACCGTGGTTTCCACGCCGCACGTGGCGCAAATCACGTCGAATTCCTGACGGTCGCCACGAGGGGCGCCGCGGGGGCCGTCGCGAGGGGGACGGTCCTTCTGGAAACAGTCGCGGCACTTGACCGGCCTGCTGCCATCGGGCTTGAACGGGACGGTCGTCTCTGCTCCGCACTCCGCGCAGACGACATCGAACACTTCGCGCGGGGCGCGCTCTCCATACATACTA
>JBFIJP010000552.1:0-1919 GCA_041600695.1 Thermoplasmatota archaeon
CACGAGTCCTACGCCTACGTGGTGGCGACCGGCCAGCTTCCCGACGGAACGGTGCCCGGCACGTTCGACTTGGTCACCGAGTTCCATGAGCACGCCCCCGTCGCCTTTGTGGAGGACGGGTACGCCTTGGACATCCCGGTCCTGATCCGGCAGGGCACCACGGACAACCTGTTCAACATGAACCAGGCGTGGCACAACTTTGAGGAGACCCTGAGCGATGCGGCGCGCGCGCAAAGCGTGTTCATCGCCTACAACGGCGGCCACGCCCTGCCCGGCGTCTACCCGCTTGGCGTCGGCGACAGCGTGGCCAGCGAGAGCGACCCGTGCAGCGACCGCCACGGCGGCTGGGGCGAACTCCAGCGCGCCTGGTACCGCCACCAGCTTCTCGGACAGTCCGCTGATCTGCCCACGCCAGGCTACCATGTGGCGACCGTCGACGGCGACCAGTGTTTGGACGTGGACGGCTTGGACGCCGACACGACGGTTGCGCCGCCGCTGGGCCTGGCTGGATCCGTGTCCATGGCCGGCGCGCCGGTGCAGCTGCCCATCGCCACAGGCCCGATCACCATCGCCGGCGTCCCCCAACTGTCAGCCACGATCACCACGGCCGGCGCCGACGCCCGTGCGTTCCTGGGCCTGTCCGTCGGCTACACCCCCGCCGACGCCCGCGTCATCGCCAACAACTGGATGCCCGTCCAGCGCCTCCTGCCGGTGGTCCTGGACTCACTGGAGACGGAGCTCGCTGGCGTCGTCATCGATGTTCCCGCCGGCCAGACGCTCTTCCTGACCGTCGCGCCCTTCGTGGACCAGTTCGCCCACCACGCCAGCCGCAGCCCCGGCGCCGTCGTCCTGTCCGACGTGGTCGTCAGCCTGCCGGTTGTCGAATAGCCGCCAACGCTAGCCAGTACGAAGAGCCACTGCGTAAGCCCGGCCCTCAAAGCCCACCGTGAAGCGGCTGTCGTGGCTCCCGTCGGCGCGCCGTAGGTACGCCAGCGCTTCGTCGATGGGGCCCGTCCCGGTCACGCTCCCTTCTCCCTCGTCCCCCGCCCTGCGCAGGGC
Organism: Thermoplasmatota archaeon; assembly: GCA_041600695.1. Taxonomy (GTDB): domain Archaea; phylum Thermoplasmatota; class E2; order JACPAO01; family JAHFTW01; genus JBFJVP01. The sequence goes on from JBFIJP010000552.1 coordinate 1,060, forward strand.
GTCCGCCAGGGCAGGCGCCCAGGCTTCCACCTCCTCGGGATCCAACTCAAGATCCAGGCCGACCGGCTCGTCCAGCCGCTCGACTGCGAGCCACACCCCCTGCGATCCGGCAAGCGGTGGCGCCAGTACGATCACCAGGAACGCCGTGGCCGAGCAGGCTACCAGGGTCAGCACCACCGCCACGGCCAAGCGAGCACCGCGCAACGCCCCTGCCACGCCCCAACATCGCCGCCCCGCCACATGATGTTGGCCCTGGGGGACCAGTCCCCAGGCAGGGCCTGCCCGTTCCCCCGCAATCCGCCACAAACGTCTTGAGTCCCCGCGCTAGCCCCGCCCCAATGCTTGAATTCCACCCCGTCACCGAGCAGGGCGTGGAGCCGGCGCGCCTGGTGGAGCTCCTACAGGAATTCAAGGCCGTCCTCGCCGCCGAGGGCATGGCGTCCATGGACGAGTACGGCGACATGCTCAGCTGGAGTTTGCCTCGCAAAGGCAACGCCTGCCGCACGTTCCACGTCTTCCACCCCGGCTTCTGCTCCTACAGCGACGCCTACCGGGGAACCATCCACTTCCACGGCGGCGAAATCCGGGGCACCATCCTCGTCGGCCACGCCGAACACTACACCTACCGCCCGCAGCAGCACCCGGACGGCGACCGGTTCTTCGGCGGCGACGCATACAAGCTCACCAAGCACACCCACGAACACGGCGAGGGCACCCAGTACACGCTCCCCGCCATGGTGCCCCACTGGCTCAAACCCACCCGGCTCACGTTGACGTATTTCGAAGAGGACGACAACGAAATCATGGGGGATTTGCTGAATCCGGTTTCCGACGCCACGGATGAGCATGTTTGGGAGCAG
>JBFIJP010000553.1:0-1901 GCA_041600695.1 Thermoplasmatota archaeon
ACGCCCCTGGAGAGGGTGCTGATCCTGATGTTCCAGAACGAATTGATCGACATTCCTGTCGTGGACGACGACGGCCGTATCGTCGGTGACATTCGGCTTACGGAAATTCTGCGCAAGGTCATCGACGAAAAGCCTGGATGATCGCGTAGATGCTGGGCGGCGCCCCGGGCCGCTGATTGGCCTGCGGGCAAGTGCGGGATGTGGCATTCTGGCCCACGAGGCGATGGGCCCCTCCAGATTCGAACCACGGCGGTAGGTCCACGCTTTTGGCGACCCGCCCCTGCGGCCCACGCGCCGGGCCTTCACGGTGTTCGAACTGGCCGCCCTGCACTTGCGTGACACCACCGTGCAGGCAGAAGTGCCACGGGCTCCCTAGCGAGCCGGCGCAGCCGGCGCGTGCAGGCGGTTGTACCCACCCACCTGCGTGAAGTAGACGGCGCCGAAGCCATCCAGGATTTTCCGCGCGGCGGCGCTCGGGGCGCCGACAACGCTGGCCCCCGTAACGTCGACCAGGGCCATGATCTTGTCAAGCAACCCGGAGGCGGTGGCCGCCTCGATGTGCGTGACAAAGGCCTCCGACGACGCGTAGGTGTCCAGGAACCGCACATGGGTGCCGCTTTCGTCCATCACCCAGCGGTAGTCGAGGGTGCCTGGCTCCGTTCGCTCCAGGCTGCGGGCTGTCCGTGCCAGTTCGCGAAACGCATCGGTCTGGCCGCGGTGCACGGTGGCTTCCAGGATCAGCTGAAGGGTCTTTTCGGGCGTGGAATGCCAAGAGAGGCGGCTGTTCGTTTCAGGATGGTGGATGGGGCAGGGGGCAGCAAAAACAACCGCCGCTGCCGGCGTTTTCCGCGAGCATGCCCTGCCAGCCCGGGCGTGGGTGGCCGCCGACAGTTGGAGCGCCGCCGCCGGCCCCTCGCCGTCGGGTGCGCGGCGCGGGAGCTCGCTTGGGCCCATGGACCGCTTCAAATGCCGGCCCGATGCCCCTTGCCTGGGCGCTGGAAAAAGGATATCCCCCTTGCCATGCATCGGCTCGGGTGACCTTCCTCCGGGCTGCCGCGCCAGCGCTTGCGGCCATCATCACCCTCGTGGCCTTGCCCGCCGCCGCGCAGGAGGTCGGCGGCACGAACGGCGATGATTTCGGCGAAGGCCTGGGTACGGTGGCGGCCTGGCTGCTTGGCATCACGGGAGGCATTGCTGTCTGGAACCTGGCCAGGCGCCGTTGGGTCCTCGGCTGGCTCCGCGCCTCCGGCCGCAGACACTGGATCAAGCCCGCGATGCAGGTGCATCGGACGTGGCTGATGCCCATGCATGGCGTGGCCGGGACCGCCTCCCTGGCCTTCGGCCTATGGCACGCGACCCGAATGGAGGAACACTGGATCCTCTGGACCGCCATGGTCGGGATGGGATTCCTGACCGTCGGCGGGGCACTCCTGCAATGGAAGTGGACGCCAAGCAAGGTTCGCAAGGGCGTCTACCTGCTCCACGCCCAGCAACTGATCTTCCTGGGCGTGCTCGGCTTGCTTGTCCTTGGGCATGCGCTCGTTGACTAGGCCGCGCCGGGCCTCCGTTAGCCCCGGTCCGGATGGGTCCCCAATGGCCGCTGGCGGCCGATCAGGCGGTCGCAGCCCTGTCCGTTCCCGCCCCGGCCTTCCACATGGCCGCCGCAAGGGGTAACATGGCCACGTTGATGGCAACGATGCTGATGATCAAGACGAGCGTCATGGGGACAATTCGGCCCAAGGCCGACACGACAAACGCCACTAGTGTAGTGCGGAGTAAGTTCGCCGGTATTTGTTGACTTTGCGCACGATGTCCTTGGCTTTGGCTGTCCACTGGAATGGGATCGGATTTTCGTTGTGGGTTCTGATCCATTCTTCGATCGCGCGCTTCAATTCGTCGAC
>JBFIJP010000554.1:0-1892 GCA_041600695.1 Thermoplasmatota archaeon
CGCCTGGCGGCTGCCGACAGCCTGGTTTGCCGGGTCAGCAGCCTGTTCGGGGTCAGCGGCGCCCGTGGCAAGGGCGGCAACTTCATCGAAACCATCCTCAAGCACGCTGCCGGCGGCGGGCCCCTCAAGGTGGTCAGCGACCAGTGGATGACGCCCACGTACACCATGGACGCCGCCGAGGCCATCCTGAAACTCGCCGACGGCGCCGAGACCGGCATCGTCCACGTCACCAACCCGGAGAGCTGCACCTGGCACGCGTTTGCCAGCCATGCCGTGGCGCGAGTCCACCCCGATGTCATCGTCAACGAGGTTCCCGCCAGCACCTGGCCCAGCCCGGCAGCCCGGCCCGCCAACGCCGCCCTTTGCACCGACAAGCTGGCTGGCCTGCTCGGATCCGGGCTGCGGCCGTGGCGTGAGGCGCTCGACGCGTACCTGGTTGAGAAGGGGCATTTGACGGCCATCCCACCCACCGCCTGACAGCGAAGCCCTGAAACGCGTCGCGCGAGTCGCTCGGACCACCCATGGCGCCCATCCGCTCCAAGGACAATTTCCTGGTGTTCGGCCAACCGCAGATTCTCGATGACGAGATCGACGAGGTCGTGGACACGATGCGAAGCGCCTGGCTCGGTACCGGGCCCAAGGTAGCCCGTTTCGAGCAGGCGCTGGCAGAGTACAAGGGAGCGCCTCATGTGGCTGGCGTCAACAGTTGCACGGCGGCGCTGCATCTCTCGATGGTGGCCTCCGGCATCAAGGCCGGGGACGAGGTCATCACGACGCCGATGACCTTCTGCGCTACCGTCAATGCCATCATCCACGCCGGGGGAACGCCGGTGTTGGCGGATGTGGACCCGGTCACCATGAACATCGATCCGTCGGCGGTGGCGGAGAAGATCGGCCCCAAGACAAAGGCGATCCTGCCGGTCCATTTCGCTGGCCGGTCGTGCGACATGGACCCGCTCATGGAGTTGGCCGAAGACCACAACCTGACGGTCGTCGAAGACGCCGCCCACGCCATCGAAACCACCTACAAGGGTCGGGCGGCGGGCACGTTCGGCCGCTTCGGCTGCTTCAGTTTCTACGCCACCAAGAACGTCGTCATGGGCGAGGGCGGTGCCGTTGCCAGCCAGTCGGAGGCGGACCACCAGACGATCAAGACGTTGAGCCTGCACGGCATGACGCGGGATGCCTGGAAGCGTTTCGGCGGCGAGGGCTACAAGCACTACGGAGTGGTCGCTGCTGGCTTCAAGTACAACCTCATGGACCTTCAGGCGGCCATCGGCATCCACCAGTTGGAGCGCGTGGAGGCGAACTGGGTGCGCCGGCAGGGAATCTGGGATCGCTACCAGGACGCCTTCCGGGGCCTGCCCGTGGGTCGGCCCGCGGCGCCAGAGCCGGATACCCGGCATGCCTACCACCTGTACACCTTGATGATTGACGAGGCCGAGGCTGGCGTCGAGCGGGATGGCTTCATGGCTCGCATGACGGGCGAGGGTATTGGCGTGGGCGTTCATTACCTTGCCATGCCCGAACACCCCTACTATCGGGAGACTTTTGGTTGGCGCCCCGAGGACTACCCGGAAGCCACCCGCATTGGGCGTCAGACGGTCAGCATTCCCCTGTCGCCCAAGTTGACGGATGCGGACGTGTCCGATGTCATTGCCGCCGTCAAGGCATGCGTGGCATGACCCTACCGGCGCCGGATGTCCCCTTTGGTCGTCTGCGTCGGGCAGGTAACAAGGTCCTGGGCCTGCACCGCTTCGACAGTTTGATTGGCATGACACTCGACCGCGGCGACCGGCGGCTGGCCCGGCGGCTGCGGTGGCGGCCGAATCTCGTGGGCCCGGCAGAAGTGGCATCGTACGAGGCCGAGTTCGCGGCCTGGAATGGCAGCC
>JBFIJP010000555.1:0-1887 GCA_041600695.1 Thermoplasmatota archaeon
GGCTGCCGGATCGGGCAAGAATTTGCACGATAGCATTTGTTCATGGTTATCTTGCCTATAGAGTCGTTGCGTGCCCCATCTATCTGCTCCCCAAGGGATGGGATGGAGTATTGGAGTAGGCTGTCCGTTCAACTGGACAGGACACTGCCTAAGCGATGCAGGCCGATGTTCATGGTGTCCCCCCGGCCGCCACGTCCCCCTTCGTGGCTGCCGCGTGGCACAGGTCGGTCTGGCAGGATGGCCGCACCGCCCCGACAGCAAGCCCCCCGGCGGGGGCCGCAACCGCCGCATTGCGCCCCCGCCCCCCGGCCGGCCTGGCCAAACGCATCGAGGAAGGCCCATGACCCCCACAAAACGCCCCCGCATATCTGAGAAAGATCATCCACTGGCTGGCCGCCCGATCAACGGCCGACTGCAAATGGATCCCGTGCTGCTGACCGCCGTCGGACAATCGTGTGGCCCCCTGGGGGTTGACTTGGTGAATCTCTTGGCCAGCCGGGGGCCCGCCAGCATCACCGAGATTCTGGAAACCAACCCGCAACACACCTCGACGACCATCCACAAGGCGCTGTACACCCTGATGCAAATGCAAGTGGCCAACTACCGGGCCAGCACCGACAGCCAGGGCTGGATGACCTTCACATGGCATCTCAACGGAGATCGCCTCTGGCAGACCCTCCGGCACCGCGCCGCCTCGCAGCTTCTTGCCGCCCGCAGGCGCCTCGAATACGAGCGGGCCACCCAGTTCTTTCGTTGCGCCCACGGACACCGGCGCCTGCCCTTCGCTGACGCCATGGATCGCAATTTCAGGTGCCCCCGGTGCAGCGGCCCCATGCTGCCTGCCAACGGCCAGGCCGAGCAGGCACGTCTGGGTGATCGAATCCGGCTTCTGACGGCCCGCCATGCCGTGCTGCAGAGGCCGTGGGCGAAGCAATGGCCGGCCTCCCCGCAATGCGGGCTGGACCACAGCCCTCAAGTTGGCGCCCCCACCATCGTCGCTTGATGGATCACCAAGTTCACGTCTTCAACCACCACTCCCACCACTATGCGCGGGAGGAGGACCGGTGGTACCAGGTCCGCTTCGCCGAGTTCTTGGCCGAGAAGGCCGGCGGTCGACGGGTGTCCCTCGTGGATGTGGGCGGCGGAAGCGGCGTCTTCGCCAAGTTGGCCCTGAAGCACGCCGATGTGGATGTGACGATCCTGGACCCGTCAGAGGGCATGCTGGATACGGTCCAGGACGACCGGATCCGCAAGCGCGTCGGTCGCCTGCCCGAGGACGTCGCCGAAGGTGCGCCGCACGATTTCCTCCATGTCAGCGAAGTCCTGCACCATCTGGTGGGCAGTTCCGTCGCTGCGTCCAAGCAGCACTGCCGCGAGTCGCTGGCGGCCCTAGAGGCCTCCCTTGCCGACGATGGCTACCTGCTGGTCTCGGAACTCTACTACGAGGCCTTCGGGGCTCCGCGCCTGACCCGGTGGGCCATCTTCTGGCTGCTCAAGGCGCAGAACAAGCTCCGCCTGCGCGTGCCGCACGATGACTTCCTGCTCGATCTACTGGTCTGTTTCTACACCCGCAAGGAACTGGACCGCATGCTGGACGAGGCAGGTTTCCGGACGCTTCATGTCATCACGGACAAGAGCAAGGTGTCCTGGATGGAGCGACTGCTGCTCCTGCAGCGCCGCGGAGCTCGCCACATGGTGCTGGTCAAGAAGACCGCAACCCCGGCCTAGGGCGGCTTGGATGCCGTCGCCCCGCGTCGCAACGCTTTAGCGCCGGATGGGTCTGGTTGACCAATGGCAAACCGCCGAGTCCTCGTGGTCGAAGGTGGCGGAATGAAGGCAGCTTTTGCCAACGGATTCCTGTCAGCCCTCGAAGAAGCCGACTACCAC
>JBFIJP010000556.1:0-1885 GCA_041600695.1 Thermoplasmatota archaeon
CCGCCAGGATGCCAGCGGGGTCTGGAACGAAGAGGTCTTCGAGGATTCGGCGGCAGGCGACCCAAACTCCCACTTTGGCTACGCGGTGGGAATCAGCGCCGGACGGCTGGTCGTCGGGGCCCCCTACGAAGATGACATCCCGGTGCCATTCTTCCTGCCCCCGACCTGGATCAGCGGCCACATTCCAGGCACCGCTGTGTCGGGTTACACCGCTGCAGTCAGCTCGCGGGAACGGCTGGGGGCTGCCCACATCTTTGAAATCGACATGGACGGGGACTGCTTCAGTGACCGGGATGAGGCGAGGGCGGGAAGCGATCCGGACGATCCTGGATCGGTGCCGGTAGCCGGAGTTGCAACGGCGGTGCTACCGCGCGCTTGTGGAACGGTCGAATCGGTCAACGGACCATCCTCAACCTGAGCGGCCCCTCAGAACACGACCGTGTCCGCGTTGGGGCAGTGGCCCCACCGGGTGTCGATGCTGGTGTAGCCCAGTCCGGTGTGTTCGTCCGCGATTTCGTTGATGGACTCCGCGAAGGGTTCGTTGGACACCCCGATCTGCAGTCCGGGGATGCCGTTGGATTCCTGGTAGATCCAGGTTCCCTGCGCACCCGAGTTTTCCGTGATGGTGACCATTCCCGTGCCAACGACGCCGAGGGCGCCGTGGCGGTCGTGGATGTAGATGTCGCCGATGGCGATTTCGCCTCGGGCGTCGCAGTAGGCAATCGAACCCGTGCCGTCGTAGACCTCCACCGCATGGCGAATGGCGCCATCCTCTTCGTGGTGGGCGGTGGCGGGGAGGATCAGGAGAAGGAGCCAGCAAGCAACCAAGCCTTGAGTTTTCATTGAATATTCACCCGTGGCCTCATGGCCGGCTGCGAAGCCACCCCCTATCCTTAGTTCCTTCGCATGCTATCAAATCGGCTCCGGCCGAGACGCCGCACGTCAGGCCCAGAGCCGGCCACAGCGCACGCGCCCCGGAGCCCCACATGACCGAGGCCCCCCGCCGCGCATGCCAGGGTCCCGGGGGCCCGATGCAGGCGCCTGGCTGGCCGCGGCGCTCGCGCCGCTCCCGATGCCAACAACGCCACACGATCCTCCATCGCGACCCGCCGAACCGGCCCGCGAACTCCCATTAACCCGACCGCGCCTGGCCTCGCCGTGGCCTGGTACACTTGGCTCGCGGCAGCCCTCGTCCTATTCGCGTTGCTGGCGTGGCGCTTCTACAACCGGTTCGTTGTTCTTGGCAATCGCTGCGACGAATCATGGAGCAACGTTGGCACCGAGCTTCGCCGCCGTCACGAACTGGTGCCCAACCTGGTGGCCACCGTCAAGGGCTACGCAGCCCACGAGCAGCGGTTGCAGCAGGCCATCGTGGAAGCGCGGGCTCTGGCGCGCCGACATGACCTGGCGCCGGCGGAGGCCCAAGGCGTCGAACGTGCGCTGGGGCGTGCCATGGAGCGCTTGCTGGCCGTTGCCGAGGCCTATCCGGATCTCAAGGCGTCGGCGTCATTCCTGCGATTGCAGCAGGAATTGGCCGTGACCGAAGACCGCATCCAGGCGGCGCGGCGGTTCTACAACGGCAACGTCCGTGACCATCGCAATGCCACGCGGCAGTTCCCGGGTTCCCTGTTTGCGGCACTGTTCAAGCCAGCCGGTCGCGACTTCTTCGAGGTGGACCCGATCCATGCGGCGGCGCCGGGGGTGGCTTTGTGAACCCCGCCCTGGACGGGCTCCTGCAGATTCTGCTATTTGCGGCGGTGGGCGCGGCAATGCTGTATTCAGCCAAGTTGGCCCGGGACCGCCGACGCAAACGCATGGCCGCCTGGGCTGCGCAGCGGGGTTACCGTTTCACAGCGGAAGATCCGCAGCTGTCGCAAGGTTTTGC
>JBFIJP010000557.1:0-1869 GCA_041600695.1 Thermoplasmatota archaeon
GCGTCAGGCCACAAGCGAGCCTTGGGCGGCCCGGCCAGAGCCACGGGGCCGGCTGGATCGTCACGGATGGCCAGGATGTCATCGGTCAGGAAGCCGGGCCCGAGCGCCCGCACGTGGGCGGCGGTCGTGGACTTGCCCCAGCCGGAAAAGCCTGCGATCCCGTACGCCCGGCCGCCATGGACGAAGCCCGACGCATGCAGGGCCAACCGGCGGCGAAGGTGCTGCTGGTAGCCGTACAGGGCGCCGTTTTGAAGCGCGAAATCGAGTCGTGCAGGCACATCGGGCGCCGCGTGGCGGATTTCATAGCCATCATCCCTGATCGCGTAGGTCAGACCTGCCACGGGCGTGTAGATGACCGTGTCATCCTGGAGGGACACCTGCGGGTAGGCGACGGGCTGACGGCTGGCCATGGGGAACGTATCCGTTCTAGCCAGATCGGGGGTCTATAAGGGAGTTACAGTCGACTAGTTTCCGACGCGGACCACCCCACCGGAGCAGAGACCTGCATCAGGAGAGCGCAGAACCCTCCATGTGCCCTCCAAGATGGCACCCCAAGCCGGCGGCACGACCACGCAAGCCACCCTCGCCCTGATGCAAACGCGACGGGGCGCAAAACGGGCATGCAGGCAGCGCGACTTCGGCGACGATGGCTACCCGCGGGCCTAGCCCCGCCATGTCGTGGACATGGCCATGAGCGGACCCCAAGCGGAGCGCGCTCTGCCTTGTACCCCGGGATTTCTGAGCACGACCGCGCGCGTGGGTGAACAAAGCCGTGACTGATAGAAAAAATACGATTATGGAGGAAGAAGACCTAACGCCCCAGTCGCAGGACCCTAACTGCCCGCAGCCGTCTCGGTGATAACACCGTCGGAGGTACCACCAATGGCGGCCTGAGTGAGATCTGCAACCGTGCCCTTGCGCTCCAACCGAGGGATACTGTAATCCTTTCCCATATGGGCACCAGCACCGCGCCACTAATGAACCTTTTTGCAAACACGGGTCGCCCCAGATGGGCCGGTCGCACAAATGCACAAATGAACCGTCTTTTTGTTAGCTTCGGACACATCACTAGTTCTGGCGATCAAGGCGGTGGTGAAGGACCACGGCGCCACGAGCAGTTACTGAGAGCAAAGCGAGAACTTGCGCGTCGCGCCAGAGTGGCCACCTTGCGCATTACGCGATGGGGCAGCCTCCGACGGCCTCACTGACTTGTTCCACGATGCCACCTTCACAGCGGTGATCGTAGCGCTCTTGCACGAACGCCTCCACCGGCTTCAGCGGACCACCGACGATCCCGAGGGCATTTGCGATCACAATCAGGGTTTCGCCGACAACAGTTTCGATCACAATCAGGGTTTCGCCGACAACCGCCAGTACGAGCTCAAGCACGATGGCCGTATTGTACACGACATCTCCCACCAGTCTTTCGGCCACGGCCGACCAGGCGCCAGCCACTGCCCCCCCATTGCTCGCGGTTTCAGTTGCCAGCGTTGTCGCCGCTAGCGCCACCGCTCCGGCAAAGGCTTCGGCGGCCGCGGTCTGCGATTCCACCGCAGTGGTCGTTTGGCCAGCCGCAATCTCACTGTCATGCAGGCTGTTGTGGTTGGCACTCACTGGCTGCGCGAGGGCCGTCAGGCCGATCAGGACAGCTACTAGGCAAATTTTTCCTTTGTTCATTTTGGAAAGCCTCCAAGGCCTGGCAGGCCCGAATACACGATAACACAGCTCGAACAGGCCTTGGCCTGTACGGACCCTTTGAATACACGGGTCCCCGCGGGGCTTCCGCGGACCCCAAGCTATGCCAAGTTCTCCAACGCGCATTGCAGGACCCGCTTGCGCACCAACACCGACGGCTGGCCATCTACACGC
>JBFIJP010000558.1:0-1868 GCA_041600695.1 Thermoplasmatota archaeon
GGATTACGGTACGACCAATACGGGCAACGTGACGTTCAGGCTGGATCCGGTCGTGCCGCCTAGCAAGTCCACAACGGTTACGCCTCCGCCAGAACCCCCACCGCCCACGCCGAAAGGCGCAGACGAACCCGATGCGCACATCGACGCCGATGCCGGACAGAAGTCGACTTCCTCGCCCGGCGTGCTGGTCGTCGCCGTCGCCTTGGCAGCCGCGGTGGTCGTCCGGCGGCGCTGAGGACGATGAGGCTACGTCTGGCCCTCGGGGCATGGTCCAACAAGCACTTTGACCATGGCTTGTACCCCCTGCGGACCCTCCACGCCGAATACCTGCCTCGTTACGCAACGGTCTTTGACGCCGCAGAGGCGGACAACCTGTACCACCGGGAGCCGGAGCCCGGTGAACTGGAGGCGTGGCGTTCCCAAACCCCTGACGGTTTCGTGTTTCTGCCCAAGTTGCACAAGGCGGCGGTGCTGGATGCACCCGAAGACGGCCTGGATGCGGCGGCCACGGCATTGGAGCGTCTGGGCCCGCTGCGCAAGGGAGGCCGTCTGGGTCCGGTTCTCGCTCAGTTTCCTGCCCGGTTCGAGTACTCCCCGGCGGGCCTTGCGTGGCTGGGACAATTGCTGGATCTCACACCGCCCGGCGCCATGGCCGTCGAACTACGGCACCCGTCGTGGTGGCGGCCTGATGTGCGCGCCATGCTGGAGGATCGCCGGGCGCCTCTGGTTTGGTCCACGTTTCCCAAGGCCTTTGCGCCGGACTGGGCCACCGGCGATGTCGGGTACGTCCGCTTCGTCGGCAAGCACACCGCCACCCGCGGCCGCTGGGTTCACCAGGAGGATCGGATCGACGATCTGCTGGAGATCCGCGCCCGGCTGGCAGCGGAGCCGTGGGACGCGTGCTTTGTCGTGGTCACCAACCGCTGGGAAGGCAACGCCATCGATTCGTTGCCGGCGGTGGCGGCGGCGTTGGGGCTTCGGGACCTGGCCAAGCGTGCCAGGCGCCGGCCGGCGGAGCCGCTCTTCCCGGACCCGCCCTGAAGGGTCAAGAACGATGCGGGGCCTTGCGGGCTGTGCGCCGGATTCCCGCTTTCTTTTATGGCTCATACATGGACCCGGAGTTGCTGCGGCGCTATGGTGCCCATCCGGGGGCCGGCCAGCGTGCAACCCTGCGCGGATGGCGGGTGGGATTCACGCCCTACGCCAACCTGATTGAGGCGGAGAATGGCTCCGCCACCGGAATCCTGTACGACTTGCCCTACAAGGAACTGGACCTCCTCTACGGCCCTGGCGGGTATGTAACCACTTACTATCCAGTGCCGGTTCTGGTGGAGGCCGAGGGGGGCCCGCGGGCGGTCCTCACCTACGTTGAGGACGCCGCCGAGCGTTCGCCTGATGCAGCGTACGTGGAGAGCTACCTGGCGGTGTGCCGCCGCGTCGGTCTGCCTCGTGCTGTGGTCGACGCAGTGGCGCGCCAGGCCGGCCTGGTCACGGGCGAGCCCTGAAGCGGCCTCCGCTGGGCAGGCCTTCTTTCCCAAATCGCAAGTTGGGGGTTGGCCCCTTGCTGGTGCAGGTGCCGTGACCGGCCGACCGAGTTGCTGGCAGGTGGTTGACTCGTCGGGTGACTGGTTGGTGGGGCGGCGAACGGAGGCATTTGTCCGCCGCCCCGGGTTGGTAGGTTGGGTTGGGTTAGTGTCAGTCTAGACGGACAGCATTCCTCCCGGGTACTCCGGGTCGTCGGGTCCGTCAGGAAGGTTGCCGGCCGGGTTGGGGGTTGCGGACAGGGGCAGCGGGAGTCGGTCAGGCTGACCGTCCGGGCCGGCCTTGTCGACGTAGATGTAGGCGTCATAGTCGCCGTGGGCCGTACC
>JBFIJP010000559.1:0-1845 GCA_041600695.1 Thermoplasmatota archaeon
GTCGGGCAAGTTTGAAGGCCTAGATCCGTCATTCTGCCAATCATGGACGATTTGGACCGGCGTCTTATCGCCGAACTGAAGCGTGATGGAAGGGCCCACGTGACCAGTCTTGCCAACCGTTTGCAGGTGCCGCGATCCACGGTTCAGGAGCGCCTGCGCCGCTTGCAGGAGACGGGCGTGGTCAAGCGGTTCGTTCCGGTGCTGGACCATGGGGCGATGGGGCAGCCGCTGCTTGTCCTCATGCTGGCCACCTTCAAGCCCGACGACGGCGTCGGCCAGCGGGCGGTGGCCCAGGCGCTCACCCGGATTCCCGGCATCACCGAGGTTCACCTGATTACAGGCGAGTGGGATTTCCTGATGAAGCTACGCGCGGCAGACATGAGCGACCTGTCCAACCTGATCATTGACCGCATTCGATCCACCCCTGGGGTGGCGCGCACGCTGACCATGACGAGCCTTCACACGGAGTTGGAGGAAGCTGCGTGAACGGGTACGCCGGCCTGGCAACGCAGCGCCGAGAGGGGGCGACCCGGGGCCCACGGTGCGCCCTAAGCATGTGAAAACCACAGCATGTCACGCGATGGCACATAAAATCTACACGAGGCGCAACATTCAAGAAGGCCGCCGGCTCGGCCGGGTCCGAGGCCAACCATGAAGACCATCGCCACCACGCTGCTAGCCCTTTTCGCCCTCAGTGCCGTCCTGTTCGCGGTTACGCCTGCCCAGGCGCAGGCCGTCGAGGACAGCATCCTGAGCTGCTGGGTCCACCCGCACACCATGGAAGTCCGCACACCCCAGGAAGAGGCCGCCCACCTGGCCCGCGAGACGGTGTCCTGCCCCGTCGGGCTCGCCCAGTGCGTCGCCGTGCACTCCGAGACCCGCCAATACCGCACCCCCGAGCAATGGGTCGAGCACTACGTCGCCCACGCTGACGAGTGTCTCTAGGAATCCAGTATCTGCATTTCCTTCAGCCTCCTCTTCCTCATCCCCTCAAGTTTTTCTCCCGCCATCAGCGCACTGGCAACGATGGCCGCCCCCAGCGCCCAGCCGGCCAGGACGTCCGATAACCAGTGGACGCCGCCGAGCACCCGACCCGCTCCCGCGCTGCCGGCCGCCGCGAGCCAAACCACCCAAACCCAGGTGCTCCGGCCCGGGGCCAAGCTCCCGCGGGCCAGAAGGACCAGCCACAGCAGGCCCCAGGCGACCGTTGACTGCGTGGCGTGGCCACTGGGGAACGCGAGGCTCTCCAGATCCGCGCCCGGGCTGGGCCGTGCGCGCCCAATCCAATGCTTCAGGGCGGGCACCAGGAGATTGCTCGCAAGGCCGGACCCTGCCAGCAGGACGGCCAGGCGTGGCCGGCGGGCCCACAGGCAAGCCATCGTGCCCGCCGCCAGGATCAACACGATGACCCAAGCGTCGCCGGGGACGGACAGGACGGCCTCCAGCCGCGCGCGCGTCTTGGGCGCCAACGCCTCGGCGAGCCACTTCTCCAGCCATCCGTCCAGCCGGGTCAGGGCGCCGCCGGCCAGGACATCCGCCAGCACCAGGAGGAAGAGGGCGGCACCGCCCAAGGCCAAGCCACGCAACAGCACAGGCGCTGGCAGCAACCTCTGCAACGCGGACTCCACAGGAGGCCATCGCGCCCGGGGCCTTGAGGGGTCCGGGATGGGGCGTTGCGCCCCAGATGGACCTCAGGGAACCGACTGGCTCACCCGGCTAGGCGGCTCGGCTCGCCGCCCTGCGCGGCCCACGCCACCAAATCGCCCGTCACGCGCGACAGGAATTCGGCGCGCTCCTCTAGGCGCTCTCGCGCCCGGCCGAAGCTCTGTTGGGCCGTTCCCTTCA
>JBFIJP010000560.1:0-1838 GCA_041600695.1 Thermoplasmatota archaeon
GCTGCCCAATCCCCCTCCTTTCATGCTGCAGCCCGCGGCTTGCCTTGCCATGGCAACGATCCTGGTTACGGGTGCTTCGAGCGGCATTGGCGAGGCGACTTCCCGTCGCCTCCTTGCGGATGGGCATCGCGTCTACGTGGCTGCGCGCCGGGTCGATCGGATGCAGGATCTAGTGGACCTGGGGGCGACGGCCATCGGGATGGACATCACGAAGGACGAGGAGATTCAGGCGGCGGTGGCGCGGATTGCCAACGAGGCGGGCGGTGTGGAGGTGTTGGTGAACAACGCCGGCTTCGGCCTGTACGGCAGCGTGGAGGAGACCACCCTTGACGAGGCTCGTTACCAGTTTGAGGTGAACCTGTTTGGTCTGGCCCGCCTGACTCAGTTGGTGCTGCCGGGTATGCGGGAACGGGGCAGCGGGCGCATCATCAACATGAGCAGCATGGGTGGCAGAATCTATACGCCCTTGGGCGCCTGGTACCACGCCAGCAAGCATGCCTTGGAGGGTTGGAGCGATTGCCTGCGCTTTGAGTTGGCTCCGCATGGAATAGATGTGGTCATCATTGAGCCGGGTGCCATCAAGACAGAGTTCGGTGAGGTGCTGTCGGGCCCCATGGTGGAGCGGTCGGGGTCGGGCCCCTACGCGGCCCTCGCCAAGGGCGTGGCCAAGATGATGCAATCCTCGTATGAACGCCAGGGCGGCTCGCCTCCGACCGTGATCGCGGGGCTCATCAGCGACGCGGTGGCGGCGCGGCGACCGAAGACCCGCTACGTCGGGGGGAAGTACGCGCGGCCCATGATGGCGGTTCGAAAGTGGGGAGGCGATCGGCTGTATGACCGCCTCATGGCGCGGATGGTGTGATTCCGGCTCCGGAGCGGCGGCATGGTGTCAGGCGGGGCGGGCCACCCGCGACGCAGCGGCCGTGACCAGGCCGGCTCCCACGCGCATCGTCGTTCCCCGACGTGGCGGTATTATCCAAAGAGCCTTTGAAAGACCCGTCGTGGCCGGCCAAGGAGATCCCATGATCCCGAAGACTGTGGTGGCCGTTCTGGCCCTGGCTCTGCTTACCCTGACGAGCGCTCCTGTCGCCGAAGACGCCGAAGCGCGCCCGGTCTGCGTCCGCGACTGCGGCGGCCCGACCGTGCCATGCGTCATTGGCTCGGACTCGGACTGCAAGATCAAGATCGTCTGTGTGATGGCTCCCTGCCACCCCGAGCGGTTCCCGCCCTCGCCGTAAGCCCCCCTGGAATCCTCCACCTTCTCCCGAACCCCTCTTTTTCTTCGACGCACCCTTCTCGGACCAGGCCGCGCTCCGTTGAATTCACCGGCCTTCAGGGGGTGGCGGCCAGTTCGACCGCTTCCTGCAACCACGTGGCTCCATCATCCAAAGAGCCTTTCAAGCGGATGGAGTGGCCGGTGCAGGCGATCATCATGATGCCCAAAACCGCGTTGGCCTTCCTGGCCCTGGCCCTGCTGACCCTGACGAGCGCCCCCGTCGCCGAAGACGTCGATGCCCGTGAGATCAAGCACTGTGTTCGCGAGCCCTGCAACGAGCCGCCATGCATCTACGGCACGGACGGCGACTGCATCATCACCGTCGTGTGCGTCCGCGACGACTGCGGCCCGCCCCGCGTCCCGTAACGCGGCTGCCTACAAACACGAGCCCAGGCTTTCCTCCACCATTCCTTCCATTGTTTTGAGCCACCAGCCGGCGTCATCGACCGTCCAGGGCCACGCGAAGCGCTCGGCGGCGGGCATGTCGGTTGCAAACCTCTGGCACATGACGTAGGTCGCGTGCGCCGCGGCCCGGTGGGCGTCGCCTGCCAGAAGCGCCGCC
>JBFIJP010000561.1:0-1832 GCA_041600695.1 Thermoplasmatota archaeon
CTGGCACAGCCAGGGCTCTAACCACTGTCACCGGAAAGTGTTCGGGTGGTGCGTCAGTTGGCACTGGCACGACAGCTCCTACAATCACGTCCACTCGGGAACCACGGGATGGATGACCAGCCCGACGGTCAAGATTGACATCACGCCTCCGACGACGGCGATCTCGAACGTCGCTGGCCCCTACGTTGATGGCCAATATGTGACCAGCAACACTGTGATCAGCATCATCGGCGATGACGCGCACTCCGGCGTTGCGGCTGTCCAGTACCGGGTCGACGACGGCCCGTGGCAGTCCGCCGCAGGCGGCGCAACCATCGAGGGCGAGGACGGCGCCCACACGTTCACCTACCGAACCGTCGACAACGTTGGCCTGGTCACTGAGAAGAGCCGCGCGTTCATCCTGGACAACACCGGCCCGGTGGGCGACATGGTCAGCCCCGAAGCCAACTCGGCCAGCGCTGGCCAGTACGGCGTTGAGACCTGCGATGGCGACCCCCGCGCTCGCGACGGTTCCACCGAGATGGCCGCCCTGCCGTTTGCCGCCAGCATGGCGGAGCTGGCTGCCATCATGGCCGGCGCTCCGGCCGCCCCGGAGGTCCCTGCGGCTCCCGAGGCTACCGCGCCCGACATGCCTGCTGAAGTGCAGGCCGCCATGGATGAAAACGGCGGTGTCCCCGCGGCTCCGGATGCCCCCACCGTCGATGCCCCGGACCACAGCGTCCCTGACGCCACCGTCGGCGACCCCTGCGGTGGCCAGGTCATTAGCACGAGCAGTGCCTCCGTGACCTTCCCCGGTGCCCCTGAGGCGCCGGCGGTCGATGCCCCCGAGACCCCCGGTGTGCCCGCTGAGGTTCAGGCCGTGATGGACGAGAACGGCGTTGCCGTTCCCGCCGCTCCTGAGGCCCCCGAAGCCCCTGGCGTGCCGGCGGTTCCTGAGGTGCCCCGGTACGGTGTCGCGCAGCCCGTTTGGGACGCGATGGCCATGGTTCCCTCGGACCCCACCAGCGTTGATGCCCCCGAAGCGCCCGAGACGCCCGAAGGCGTTGACG
Source organism: Thermoplasmatota archaeon (assembly GCA_041600695.1). Taxonomy (GTDB): domain Archaea; phylum Thermoplasmatota; class E2; order JACPAO01; family JAHFTW01; genus JBFJVP01. Next base: position 1,050 of record JBFIJP010000561.1, read on the forward strand.
CACCCGATGCACCTGATGCACCTGGCGCTCCGGACGCCCCCGAGGCGCCGGCCGTCCCCGGTGGTGCTTCGACGGACGCCGCCAGCGTGGACTTCACGCCGTTCGTGGTCGTTCAGGGCGTTGTCGACTTCGTGGTTGATGTCGCAGACAACCTGGCTGGCACCAAGAACGTGCAGTTCATCGTCGATGGGTCGGTCGTGGAGGATCAGGCCGGCGGCGATGGTCGCTTCACGTTCACGTGGGACACTACCACGTACGATGGCGGCGCCCACGCCGTGACGCTGCGGTTCTTCGACCGCCTGGGCAACCAGGACCAACTCGACTTCGACGCGACGGTGGTTTCGTCCACGGCGCCCGAGCCCGAGGAGCCCGAGGTGCCAGAACCGGATGCTCCGGAGGCGCCCGACGTGCCTGCCATCTAGGCCGCACGCAGTCCATTCATCCCCCTCATCCTACCCTTTTCTGGATGCGATTTCTTGCCAGCCAGCGGACGCTTGGGTGGGCGGCTCGGGCTGGCCGGCTCAGCACGTCGGACATGCCGTGGCCCCGCTTGTCCCGGGCCTGGCCGGGGCCAGCCCGCTCGGCCCGCACGGCAGGCACGGCATACCGCGCAACACCCCTTGAGAACCGTCCCGGTTCTGTAGGGGCGCCGACTGGCCCGGTTCTCGGCGCGGCTGCAGGGGTGCTTATCACTGCATGCAAGCGGCCGCTACACGCCCGAGGCAACGACGACTGTAAGGGCCCGCACCTGGCTGTTGCCCGCGCCATCGAAGGCATCCACGC
>JBFIJP010000562.1:0-1832 GCA_041600695.1 Thermoplasmatota archaeon
CCTGGTTGCCTCATGGACCTCGCAAGCGCACGAACCCCAGCAGCTGGCCGTCCACGTCGTGCTGGCCAATGGCGGCACCTGGGGCCACGCCGAAGGCCCAAGCCCACCCACGGTCCCGTTGTCCTCGCCCCTGGTGGCTGGCTCCTACGAGATCAGGGCAGGGGCGCCGCCGGAGTTGTGGGCGGGCCCCTTGGACGTCGTCTTGGAGTGGGAAGTCACCTACGAGGTCTCGTAGCGAAGCCCAGGCGGCGGCTCTGGGGCGGCCCAACGAGCCGCTCTAGATGACACCCAGCCGGATCAACTGGAACAGGACCAGCAGGGCCACGATGACAACGATGAACTTGATCGCCTGGCGTTTCTTGTACGCCACCGCCTCGTCCAGCTTGGTCTGGCACTCGGGGCTACAGACCCGGTCGCCGACGGATACGACGCGGCCACACATCTCACAGTGGGCGTGTTGAACGACCTGACTCATGCTGGCACCTTGGGCCCGGCCACAAGGGTGCCGTTGAAAGCTTCACCGCGCACGGCCTGGCCCACGTTTTCAAGGTCATGGCCCTCGACGACATGGGTTGTCAGACCATTGCGGGCGATGAGCAGGGACGCCGGCGCGTCGATAACCCCCGGTGCGCCGGCCTGGGTCCACTTGACTTCCTTGATGATGTCCAGCAGTTGGCGGAAGGTGAGCCTCTCACGGCGCTCGGCGTCGGGATGGGTGCGCGGGTCCGCCGTGTAGACGCCATCCACGTTGGTGGCAATGACCAGCCGATCGGCGCCCGTGGTCAGGGCGAGCTCGGCGGCCACGTAGTCGGTGCTGTGGCCTGGATCGGTTCCACCCATCACCACCACGTGGCCGTCGCGGGCCAGGTCGGCGGCCTCCGCCGGCGTGGCAGGGATGCCGCGGGGCACGCCGAGGGTGGGGTCGTGTACGAGGCTGTCGATCAGTTGGGCGTTGAGCCGCGTGGCCATGATGCCGATGCGGTCCAGTTCCTCCTCGGGGACGCCCAGTTCCCGCGCCGCGCGGATGTACCGGCGGGCCGCCTGGCCGCCGCCGACGACCACGAATAGCCGCCGTTGGCTGCTCCATGCACGGATGTGCGTCGCTAGGTTACGCAGAAAGGCGATATCCAACTCGGCTGGCGCCACAACGCTGCCGCCGAAGCCCACCACGACCGTTTCCATGTGGCCGCGCACGGGGGTGCCCCGTTTGAGGCCTGCGACCATCCACCGGCTCGTGGCGGGCCGTCTGCGGAGCTTGGCGTTGGGGCCGCTTGGGCCTGTGCCACGGCTGCACCCCTTCTCCGGGTTCAAATAGGGGGTTTTCATGGGCGAAGCCCGTGAGCGTCTCGGAGTGGACGGACCGCCAGAAGTACGTGTTCAAGCGAACGCTGGAGGACCTCCAGTCGTACCGTGGCATGGGTACCGAACTGGTGACGCTCTACATCCCGCCGACGCGCCAGCTTGGCGACGTCAACGCGATGCTTCGCGACGAACTCGGCCAGAGTTCGAACATCAAGAGCAAGCAGACACGCGACGCCGTCGGGCAAGCCCTCTCCAGCATCTTGGCCCGTCTCAAGAATTACAAGACGGTGCCAGACAACGGACTCGCCATTTTCGTGGGCAATGTCCCCATTGGGGGCCAGAAGTTCAAGTCCGTGGCTCATGTCATCGAGCCGCCGCAGCCCGTCGGCACCTACCAGTACCGCTGCGACTCCAGCTTCAACGTGGATCCGCTGCTGGGCATGCTGGAGACGGACGACATCTACGGCCTGATGATCATTGACCGCAAGGAATGCACCATCGGCCTGCTCAAGGGCCAGAGCGTCGTGGCG
>JBFIJP010000563.1:0-1801 GCA_041600695.1 Thermoplasmatota archaeon
CATCGGCCCAGGGCCCGAGGCCACCATCGACAAGGTGACCGGACACCTGTCGCTTCTCTAGCCGACAGCAACTAGCAGTACGGCCGGCAGGGCCCGAAAATCAGCCCCATCGTCGCGGAACCCAACAGGTTCTCAATGTGTTCGCAGTCCAGTTCACAGACCAGGGACCACACCGGAGTAGCGCAGGTCGGATGACAGCCCTGAGCGTCGGCAGGACCAGCAGCAAGGACGGCGGCAAGCACCGCCACGGAAAGCAGAACGGCCTTCATGGACCGCCCGTACGGGACTCAAGGCGTTTGGGTCTTGCGCCCCCCCGCCGGGCCGGCCGGCCCGTCGCGTCCCCCTAGCAAAAGGGGCGACAGTAACCGATGACGATACCAACCGCCTCATTGGTCGCCTCGCCGGCGGCACGGCAGTAGGGCACGCAGGCGTCCTTGAATCCGTCGCCGACACAGTAGGGGCTGCAGTCGGCCTGGGCGGGTGCGGCACACATACCGATGGCGAACACGCAGAGAATTACCGTCACAATCAATTTCATTTTATGAACCCAACCGAACAAACGACGCCCCCACTAGGCCTTTGCGTTCGGGGCCATCCGCCGGAAGCGCTAACAGCGAAGCCGGCAGAAGCCGTACAGCTCCTGCCAAAGCCATTCCGGCACTAGGTCCAGTACGAAGCAAAATGGTTCGCACTGGATGTCCAGCGGGTTGCAGTACGGCTGGCATTTCTGGGCGGAAACAGGCGTGGCCACCAACACGAACACCGCCACAAGAGTCGCGGCGGTGCGCATGGGCGCCGGCACGAGGCCCGGACGCCTCCCTGACGTGAGGGGCCCAAGGCCATGGGCACGGGCGCCACACGGGCCCGCGGCTCTACGGCGTCGACTCGCCGCAACCTCGCGATCATCGTTTTTCCGGCTGCCCCATGACTCAGCAATGGGGCCGACAAGCATGGATGATCCGATCCACGGCGTCGTGGACCACGCCCCCGGCAAACCCCGCCCCCAGAGGTACTGCTCCTATCCGATCCACGGCGTCGTGGACCACGCCCTGCGCGGTGGCACAATAAGGCTTGCACAGCCCCAGCACTTCATCCCCGGCGCAGGCCGGGTAACATTCCGCCTGGGCGGGTACCGCAGCCATGCCTGCAACCACGAGTCCAAGGACAACAACAAGTGCAAACCTGATTTCCATCACCGAAGCCTGATCTAACCAGTGATGCATAGCCTTTTGCCTGCCATCGGGGCAACCCCGCCCCGCGGGCCGCCCGCAGCCCCGGCACGAGCCGCCAGGCGCGCATGGAGTTGGATGCCACGGAAGCCGCACGGCTGCCCGGGGCTGACGGGGCCACCCCGTGGATGGCAGGACCCGTCTGCACCCCCAGGTTTGCTGGACCGCAGGCGTTTGCTTGGAAGAACGGTTGGCCGGGCGTGAGCGGCCGGCCGACGGCTGCTCAGCCATGCGACCCGGCCTGCGACCCAACCATGCGGGCCCGGCGACGACGCCAACTCGTCACTGGGAGGGCGGCGCCCAAGCGCGATCACGATGACAAGCGCAACAAGCATGACGCGACGCGTCAGGCCGGCCGTCCGACCCCGCCCCTCTGGTGCGACGACGCGAGGCTGTCAGCCGCTGATGTCAGCCGCGAGCCCATGCGTGCAGATGGACTTCGCGCCCCCATCCAACAGGAGACAGGGCGGTTCGATGGGGTCGCACCAGAAGGAGTGCAGACGCAGCGGCTGGCGTGCCGGCGCACGACAGGCCGGCCGGAACGGATTTAAGCAATCAGTCGCGATGTTGCC
>JBFIJP010000564.1:0-1800 GCA_041600695.1 Thermoplasmatota archaeon
AGGGGCGGCGATGCCGACGATGTCGCCTGCCCGCAGCGTTCGGCGCTGGTGGGCCGCCGTCAGCAGGGCATCCCAATCGATGTCCATGTGGGGGTTCCGGGCATGCAACTCGTCGTTGACGAAGGCACTGAATCCGACGTCTCCGGGAGCCAGGATTTCGTGCATGCCAACGATCCACGGCCCAACACAGGCTGTCTGCCCCACAATGTGGAACGGGACGAAACCGATCAGGTGCTGATGCCAACCGTCCCCAACGTCCCGGACGCGGTGGCGCACGACGGCGCCCACGCCGGCCCGCCAGGCGCCCTCTGGAAGCGCCCCATCGGGTCCGACGACGGATTGCGGCAACAGGTCCTCCGGTTCTTCCCCGGCCAGGGCAATCCGGCCGGGTTCAAAGGGGGCCAGGAAGCGGATTCCCTCGGCACGCAGAACCGTCCCCACCGGTGGCTCGGCATAGCCGGCCGCCAGGAAGCGCAGGCTCAGCTCGGGGTCCGCAGCCAGGCGCAGCAGGGAACCCTCAAGGCCAGGGTCGATGGCGCGCACATCGAGCAGAATCGAACTGGCGGGGAGAATGCCGGGACGCGGGCCGTCGGGCGATTCGTACGTGCAGTACCGCATGGCTGCCGCCCGCAGGCCCCAGGCCTTGATAGCCGTGCGCCGCAGCGACGGCCGTCTACCGGGCTGCTCGGGCCGTCGGCTGGGTGTGCATCACGCGCACCACTTCGTAGTTGCCCGGGTCGGACTCAGTGCACAGCGCCTGGACCCTGGCGATGGCGGCTTGGACCCCGGGGTCCGCCCGCATCGCCTGGATCGACGCCATGTCTGGCCAGGCGCCGAAGCTCGCGTAGTGCAACGGGTTGTCGGTGCGCCGAATCAGGGTCCCCTCAACGGGCGGTGCTCCCGGCACCCGTCCGAAGGCGCGGCCTGCCTCGTGCCAGGCCTCTTCGAATGCGCTTTCGTTGCCAGGCTTGACATGCCACTGGGCCATGGTGTAAAATGCCATGCGACCCGCAGACGGCAGGGTCAATTGAGGCACACCCTCCGGGCCGCCCCAATCGAGCATCCATGGGGCCCGATGGGTCGCCATCCGGCCCCGGGCTCTGCCCGCACCGGGGTCTTTTTCCCAGATCGACCCGGACTGGAGAAAGCCGGCAGCCGGCAGCGCCAGGGCCTAATAGCCGGAAGGGGACACAGGCCCACGTGATGGGTCTGATCTTCACGGCGACGCGCGACGCCATGGTCAATTCGTACGGCGAGGACTTCTGGGATGATGTGCTGGATGAGGCCGAACTAGATGGCGCCTACACCGCCATTGGCAATTACGATCACCAGCAACTCGCAGCCCTGGTGCAGGTGGCCGCGGGCCGCCTCAACCAACCCCCGGGCGAGATTCTTCGCAAGGTGGGGCGCGCGGCCTTCCCGGTCCTGCACGAGAAGGTTCGCCTACAGACCGCTGGCTACCGGGACAGCCGTGAGTTCATCAAGGCCATCCCCGCCCACATCCACAAGGAAGCCCGCCGAATCTATCCGGAAAGCCGGCCGCCTGCCTTCACGATTGAAGAATCCGGGCGAGATCTCCTTCTGGAATACCGGTCCCACCGCCGACTCTGCCACCTGGCCGAGGGGCTTGCCCGTGGCGCGCTCGATCACTTCCGGCAACAGGCCACCATCGAGCAGACCGAATGTGTCCTCGAGGGAGCGGACCGATGCCTGATCCGCCTAAGGTACGAGCACGGCCCAGCATAGAGCGCCTTGAGCGGCGCCTGGAGCGCGAGCGTGCCGCACGGCAGGAGGCTGAAC
>JBFIJP010000565.1:0-1791 GCA_041600695.1 Thermoplasmatota archaeon
GGAACGAGGCTCATGGCGCCCACGTGGCAGTTGTCGCCGATGGTGGCGCCCGGGAACACGGTGGTGTACTGGCCGATGGTGCAGTTCTTGCCGATGCGGACCTTCTTGCGCACTAGGTTGCCCTTCTCGCCGATGTGGCCGATAATCGCCGCGTCGCCGCCGATCACCGTCCCCGAGCCGATTTCCAGCATGTCGTGGTCGTACACGGTGTTGCTGTTGACGATGACGTTGCGGCCGATCTTGGCGCCCATGGCGCGCAGGAACAGGATGTAGATGCTGCTGGAGCGCCAGAACTTGCCGAAGATCGTCTGGAATGCCAGGATCAGGCCGTTGTAATTGTACCACGACCAGACCTTGAAGGACCGAATCGGGACGGTGCCCTCGCCCGTCGACAGCCGCATGACGACCTTGAGCACCGGAAGCAGCAGCATCAGCGTCATGCCGGTGATGAAGTACGCCAGCGCCGAGAAGAACGTCCCCCACAGTAGCCAGAGCGCCTCCGGCATCGTCCACGCTCCGACCGTCTTGGTGGTCCAGGCCCAGTGGGCCAATATGACGCCGGGCCAGGCGGAGAGCGCCAGGACGACGGCGAGCGTGAAGAAGGAGTAGATCCAGAGCGTGCGTGCGACGATCTTGACGGCGAGCTTCACGGGATTCTAGCGCACATTGGCGCCTCTCTATTTGACCGCGGTGGCACGCCAGGTGTTCGTTGCCGCCGCGCCGCCGTCGCCCTGGCAGGTCCACGGGGCGGTTCCTGCCGTGGCTGGGGTCCGGGTCCCTGGGGCGAAACCGGGCGTGGCGCGGGCGGCCGGGGGCTGAGCGGGGCGGGTCGGCGGGTACCTGGCGGGGCATGCCACCCGCTCGGAAGCTTGAAGAGGCGGCCAGTTCACTTGGGTGTGTGCAGCCGCGCCTAGCGCTCGCCGTGTCCCTTGGCTTGGCCGCGGCAGCCGTCGCCTTGGTCGCTCTTGATCTGACGTATACGCTCACGGCGCGGCTGGAGTCCCAGATGGACGGCCGGTGGACCACGGTTTCCGACGACCAGGGCCGCTATTACGAACCCTTCCCGGTGGCGGGTTCCTGCCCCACCCAGCCGCTGCGGCTGGTGATGGACAACCATCGGCCGTGGGCTGCCGACGTGACTGCCGCCGTGAGCTATACGGATCGAAGCGGGGAGACGCACTCGTTGGCCAGGCAGGACTTCAGCCTGGCTCGCTTTGAGGTGGAGATTCTGGCGCTTGACATTCCGCCTGAGGCGTTCGAAGACCCGCCCGAGGCCCCGGGGGAACCCAAGTTTGGCATCCGGTTCGTCGAACTGAGGGCCATTGTTGGTGACTTCTATCTGTCCACCTGTGTGGAGGGCCCATGACTTCGGCGGCCGGGCGCGGCGAGGACGTCCTTCACGGCGCCCTGACGTTCCTTGGTTTTGCCATCAGCGTGCTGGCGGTTTTCTACTTCGCCATCGAATTCATTCCACGGGTGTCTGAGTGGACGCAGCTGGCGTCGCTGGTCCTGTTGGCGCTGTCGTTTGCTTTCCTTGGCGTCTACATCCGCCAGACCGTGGTCGGGGGTCCCTTCTTCGAGGGTCCCCGGCTCCAGTGGCTCCGCTCGGAGGGGGTTCTCTACCTGCTGGCGCTGATCACGGGCATCGTTGCCGAAATCCGGTTCCTCGCCATCGATGTGGTCCCCAAGCCGGCCAAGATCCTGGCCAGCCTCGTGATCGGAATTGGCATTATTATTCTGGTTGCCCGCCGTCAGACTGGCCGCGACTAGAATTACATTAGTAAACCAACA
>JBFIJP010000566.1:0-1770 GCA_041600695.1 Thermoplasmatota archaeon
GCGGGAGAGCCTCCCCTCTCACAAGACGCAAGCAGAACTCGACGAGGCTGCCCAGAAGCGCCGAGACACGATCACCATCTTGATGTTCGTGGGTGCCGCGATCCTCATTATCGCGGGCATGTTCTTCCTGAGCAAGTTCCTGTCCGGCCAGTAGCGCCTCCGGGGAACTCGCGCTTTGGCACGCCGGCCTTCCGGCCGGCAGCAGGGCGCAAGCGCTAACGTGGGTGCGTCCGGCCAGCTGGCCCGGCACGTTCGAGAAGGCGGTGAAAAGGAAGAAGGAGGCGGTGAACCTAGCCGCCAAAGGCCGCTTCGGCGGTGTGAACCAGTTCGCGGAAGCCGGCTTCCTCGCCCCAGAACTCGAAGCCACTTTCGCCGCCGAAGAAACCGCCGATGATGAACACGGCGAGGATCATGGCCGGCGTGACGGTGCGCATCATCCAGACGAGCAGATAGCCGACCCGGCTCTTTAGGCCCTGGTCGAGTTCCTTGGCCACGCCTTTCACGTACCAGCCGGCAAAGAACGTCGTGATGGCGACACCGATCACGATGAACAGGTTGACTGCGATCTCATCGTACAGGTGGAGCAAGTGGTTGTTGACGCTGCCACCCACGCCAAACGCATAGGTCACGAGCCCCACCAGGATGGCGGCCTTGTGGCGGGGCAGGCTCAGGTTGTCGATGAGGACACTGACGGGCACTTCGATCAGGCTGATGGCGCTGCTGAGGGCTGCAAAGAACAAGCCCAGGAAGAACAGCCCACCCATGATGCGCCCACCCACTTCCCCCATCTGGAGGAACGCCTGGGGCAGCGCGATAAATGCGGTTCCGAAGGCCGACGCGTTCTCCCCCGTCACGTTGGGGTCGTGCAGCAGGCCGGCAAAGCCCAGAACCGGGAACACCATCATGCCGGCCAGTATGGCCACGCCCGTGTCAGCCAGCGCGATCGTCGTTCCGTCGCGTGTGACGCTCTGCTTCTTGTCCATATAAGAAGCATACGTCAGCATGGCGCCCTGGCCGAGACTGAGGCTGAAGAAGACCTGGCCCACCGCCTTGCTCACCTTGGCAGCCGTCAGTTCTGAGAAGTCGGGCTTGAAGATCGCTGCATACCCGGCTCCGGCGCCAGGCTGGAAGGCGGTGAAGATGACGATCACGGCAATGATGGCAAACAGCGCCGGCATCATGATGACGCTGACCTTTTCGATGCCACCGCTGACGCCACGGGCCACCACGAAGACCGTCGTGGCGGTCACGATGCCGTGCCAGAAGACCGTCCATGGGCCCGTCTCCACGACGCCGTAGAGCGTGCGGGGACTGTCCCACCAGCCGTCACGGAACGTCTCGACGAAGAACCGCAGAGCCCAGCCGGCCAGCACGGTGTAGAAGAACATGACGAACACCGCCGCGAGCATGCCGAACACGCCCACGATGGCCCATTTGCGCCCCTGCTCTCCGCCCAGCTTGCGAAACGCGTTGACGGGAGAACTGCCCCCCAGCTTGCCGAGCGCCAGTTCACCTAGGATGGCGGGCAGCCCAACCAGCAGCAGGAGTCCAAGGTAGACGAACAGGAAGGCAGCGCCGCCGTTGGCGTTGAGCTCGCCAGGGAAGCGGACCAGGTTGCCCAGGCCCACTGCCGATCCGACGGCCGCCATGATGAATCCGAAGCGGGAATTCCATTGCCCGCGTGCACCAGCCATTTTGGCACCTCACCGAGCCGACCCGGTGTCTTTGACATCCAGGATGGCTTCGTAGTGCGAGACGGCACCGACGGCC
>JBFIJP010000567.1:0-1758 GCA_041600695.1 Thermoplasmatota archaeon
CGGCAGCGCGAGCACCTCGCGCCGCATGGGTCCGTTCAGCTCGTACAGCACTCGTACGGGCGTCAGGACCAGGGTGGCTACGCCGTGGATGCCCCTCGTCTTCAGGGTGGCGAGTATGGGCTCCATGCCTACGATTCGTGGTGGCGGGCAGATGAGCGCGGTGGGCCGGGGCGGGACGGCATCGGAGTTGCGGGGTTCCCGGCGTTCACGGGCTGCGGGGGGAGTGGGACATTTTTGCCCAGGGCCTAGGCGCCCCAAGCACCAAGGCCCCATGAGCACGGCAGCCCCCGGCCCCCGCGGCGCATGGCAGCATGGCAGCATGGCGCGCGCCCAAGCCGCTGGCGTTTCACTTCAGGAACGGGATGGCGAGTGGGTAGCGGAAGTGGATGCCGTCGTTGGATCGCACGGCAGCAATGAGGACGAAGATCAGTTCAAACAGCATCACCAGGGCCGCCGCGATGACCATGCCGAACGGGATGAAGAAAGGCCAGCCAGGCATGCCGAATTCCATGTCGTTCCACATCATGGGACCCCGCACGGCGCCAGCAAAGAACAGGGGCAGGAAAATGATGAACAGGACGACCACCGCGATGAACATGGTGATCTGGAAGTTGACGGCGGATTTCCCGTTGGCATCAACGAAGGGATGAGAATCCCGCTTGATGAGCCACACGATCAGGGGCCCCACCAGGAAACCGATGGGCCAAACAAAGCCCGACAGCGCCGACAGATGCGTCAGCATGGCCCAGGTTCGGGCGTCCTGCGGAATGGCGTTTGCGTCGCCGGGGGCGGCGGGAGTCCACGTAGGGGCCTGGTCGGGGGCTTGGGTTGAGTCCATGGGTTCTCCGCGCCTTGGTCCAGCGGGCATGGCCGTTGGCTGGTGCGCCAGCGGGGGCGGGCCGGATAGCGGTTGCGCTTGCCGGCTGACGTTCAGCCTGCCGCCAGGGCTTGGGCCATGTCCGCCTGGAGATCGTCCACGTCTTCAATGCCCACGGAGAGGCGAACGAGCCCGTCGGTGACGCCCTGGGCGTGGCGGTCCTCGGCGGTGGCGTAGGCATGGCTGGTCTCCAGGGGTAGGCTGACCAGTGACTCGACGCCGCCGAGGCTGGCCGCGGGCGCAAAGAGGCCCACGCGGCGGCGGAAGGCACGGGCGGCGTCGAAGCTCCCCAAATCCAGCGTGAGCATGCCGCCGAATCCGCCGTGGAGCAGTCGTCTCGCCGTGGCGTGGTCCGGGTGGTCGGGCAGGCCGGGGTAGTAGACCTCGGCGACGCGGCTGTGGTCAGCGGCGAATTCCGCCAGGGCTTGCGCGTTGGCGCATTGCTGGCGGATGCGCAATCCAAGGGTCTTGATGCCTCGCCCAACCAGGTAGGCTGCGTGGGGGTCCAGGGTGGCGCCGAGGTTTCGCCGCCGCTCCCACAGTCGAGTTAGCAGTTCCTCGCCAGCCGAGACAACGCCGGCGGTCACGTCGGCGTGTCCGTTGAGATACTTGGTTGCCGAGTGGAGGCTCATGTCTGCGCCCAGCCGAAGGGGCTTCTGCAAGATGGGGGATGCGAAGGTGGCATCCACGGCGACCATCGCTTCGGCGGCGTGCGCTCGCCCGGCCCAGGCCTCAATGTCGGCTACATCCAGAAGCGGATTCGTGATGGATTCCAGCCACAGGAGGCGGGTGTTGTCGGGCAGTTCCCCGCCGCGGTGGTGGAAGACCTCGACGCGGATGCCCAGCCGCTCCAGTTCCGAGTGGAAGAGCGCCATGGTGCC
>JBFIJP010000568.1:0-1737 GCA_041600695.1 Thermoplasmatota archaeon
CTCCTGCTCTTCATCCACCTGTGGCTCCAGCGCCTGCGCGTGCTGGGCCTCGACGACCGCCTTGCCAACCTGGAGTCCTGAATGCCCGCCGACGCCACTACGTTTTACCTCGCCTTCACGGCTGTTTTTGCAGGCCTGGGCCTGTACCTGATCCGCATCGACCGGCAGGCCCGTGAAATGGAACAGCGCGTCCTGGCCCTCGAGGCCGCCGCAGAGGGCCCTTCATGAACCGACGCACCCAGGCCATCATTGGCGTCACCGTCATCGTCCTTGGAGTGGGCATCGTCGCCTTGGGCTTCATCGACGACGAGGCCAGCGTGCGTTACGTCGATGATCTGATTCGCGACCCCAGTGGGCACTCGGCCGGCTCCTTTACCGTCATGGGAATCCCTCAGCCGAGGGAGATCACGGTCACCGGCAGCGATGGCACCTCCCGGGTGGAATCCAACGGCGGCTTCAGCAACCAGACCACCAGCGTCGTGGGCTGGCAGCATGACGGGCGGCTCATGGTCAGCACCCACACGCTTTGGGTCTCCGGCCCGGACGCAGCCACGGGCGTCAGCCATTGGACGTTCCGCAACGAAACCCGTGAGGCCGGGCGGCCGGATCTGGTTGCAGAGCCCATTGAGGCGTCGTGGAACCTGACCGGGCCCCACCTGGTGTTCCTCATCCAGGGCTTCGTGGACGAGAACGGCGAAACACCGACCGTGCTCGGGGTGTACCGTGGGACGCTCCGGGAACCCATGCAGCCGAAGCCCAGCCAATTCAAGGGCCATCTGCTGACGGAATTGCCGGACGGCACCCGCCTTCCCGACGGCGCCTTGGTGTACGGCGTCGACACCTACACGGCGGGTTGTTCCAGCAAGTTCCTGCCGCCGGAAGCGCGGGAAGAACACGAGACGCGGGCCAACAAGACCGCGGCGTGAACGGCGACTTGGTATTCCGGGCCGTCCTTGGACGCCATGCCGGGAGCGGCAGGCGGCAAACCTGTCAAGTTCTGCGAGGGAAGGGCAGCAGAACGGCCCTGAACCCATCAGGCTCCGGTGGCTCCCACACGGCTGCCGCTGAACCCAACCGTGCTTCATCCGTTTAAGGCTCCAAAGGTATCACACCGGTTTGTGGGCGTTGCCCAAGCTGGTGAACCATGACCTCGACGAAACTCCCCGCGACCGTATCCTTGACCATGGCCATTGTGCTTGGCCTTGTGCTGGCCCTTCCCGCGCCGGCCGCCGCTGAAGAACAGTTGCCGTGCATGAATGTTCCCCACTACCAACTCCAATGGCAGGCGCTTCGCGCTGGCGTCGGTCGCCCCCAGTGCCAGGCTGCCAAGCCGATTGTTGAGCCGATCCTGGAATTGGCCAGCAATCCCACATACCCTGCCCTTCCGTGCGCCCCGCCCGACTGCCCGCCGGATGACGACCGCCCCATTCCGGTTGGCAATCTGGTGGCGAAGGCGGAGGCGCGCGCCAAACCCATCGTGGAACCCATCCTCGAACTCGCCGCCAACGCCCCCGACGAAGCCGAAACACGGGCCCGACCCATCGTCGAACCCATCCTCGAACTGGCCGGACGCGCCCCCGACGAAGCCGAAACACGGGCCCGACCCATCGTCGAACCCATCCTCGAACTGGCCGGACGCGCCCCCGACGAAGCCGAAACACGGGCCCGACCCATCGTGGAACCCATCCTGGAACTCGCCGCCAACGCCCCCGACGAAGCCGAAACACGGGCCCGACC
>JBFIJP010000569.1:0-1736 GCA_041600695.1 Thermoplasmatota archaeon
CGGTGCCAGTACCACCGGGACGGGGGATATCCCGTCGGAGGAGCCAACTGTGGGTACCTGCGATGTCGAAAGCGACGCTGCGGTTGCAGTGAGCGCCCGAGGGGTCTGTGCGTTCACCGAGGCCGCCGCAAATCCCGCAAACTACCGTTCCGCCCTGATCGAAATGACATGGGACTCACTGGAGCCAGGCGTCGCCGAGGTGCAGTTGTCCGTCGAAACCGACGCCTGCAACCAGGGAGGCACCAACGATTGTAGCGTGGCCGCCACCCAGGGCACCTCGGCGCCCATGAACCTGACGCTGACGGCGGCTCAACTGGAGGCTCATGCAGCGGACAATATGGCCGCATGGGGCGCCGTGTATGGTGCCGCCGTGGGCCAGAAGTTGACAATTTACATCAGCCTGTTCGAAACCGAGACGATTCCCCCCGGCTACACGGCGATCCCGTAGCCCCGATTCGCACGGACACTAGCGCCAGGCGATCCCAACGGCCTCGGCCAGGAATTGCTGCAACGGATCCACCCGCCGGCACGCCTCTACGTATCGGTCGAGGAAATCCGCCTTGACGGCGGCCGACGGCTTCATGTCGACGTGGGCAGCGAAATCCTTGCGCTTCAGATCCTCGATGTGGATGTGCTCGGCAGGGTAGCCTCGGGGTGGCCGAACCAGGCTCTCGCCCATGAAGTCCAGGTTCAGGTCCAGCACCTTCTGCCATTGGTCGGGCTTGGCCGCAATTCGATCACGAATGCCTGCAAGCGAGTCCTTCGGCGGGTGCCACATGCCAGCACCCATCGTGACCTTGTCCTGCTCCAGGCCCAGGTAGTAGCCCAGTTGGGCGCCATCGGCAGCGACCCGATCATGGAAGAACCGCATCCCGATCCAGGTCTTGTAAGGCGTTTTGTCCTTGCTGAAACGAATGTCGCGCTGGATGCGAAAAAGAGAGCCGCCGACCTTGCGGTCGTCGGCTACAATATGGGGGCAGATCGGCCGGAGCGCCTCCCCGACGTCGCGAATGAACGCGAGGGCTGGTTCGCGTACCGAGGCCTCGAAACGATCCTGGTTTTCCTTGAACCATTCGCGGTTGTTGTTGGCCTCCAGATCCTTGAGGAAGGCAAACAGATCACGGTCGAAATGGGCTGCCACAACCGGGCAACCTCGCGGCGGGGAAAAGGCCTCGCGCGGGCGATGGGGCAAAGCGTCCGGCTCGGGGCCGACGCAGGGACAAACCGAGGGGAGGAGAGGGATGAAAGGAGGAACGGGGAAACGAAGAAGTCTCTGATGGCGCGGGTCTAGCTCAGACCAACCATCGCGGTCACTTGGCCGCGCTCGCCGGAGAACGAATCCAGGGCCTTGCCAACGATTGCACCGAAGCAGTCGTCGGCGTTGTGGCAGACTTCCGCGTGGCCGGGCACGGCGGACGTGGCGAGCAGGTCGCCGGCCTCAACGTCGCCAACGACCTTGACGGGCACGATGCCGCTGATGGCCAGGGGCGTGTCGGTGGCCAGGCCGGCCAGCGTCAGCTTGGGGTTGGTGGACACGATGCCCACCACGGCCTTGCTGCGAGCCTCGTCTGCGGGCTTCACTTGCAGCTTGCCAGCGGCGTCGAAGCCGTCCATGACGACAACCATGCCGGGTTCGAGTCCCGTGCCCACGACGGGCTCGGCGATGTCACCCACATGCTCGGTGCCATGGGCCTGGATGTGGCCGCCGACCCGGAGATCCCTGCCGATCGTCGTGC
>JBFIJP010000570.1:0-1727 GCA_041600695.1 Thermoplasmatota archaeon
CACCTCGCCCGGGCCCGTGTGCGTGACGGGAAGCTGCTGGCTGCCGGTCCAGATCAGCGTGGAATTGTCCGCCAACCGGGTGTAGCGGGTGAAGGTCTGCTCGCCTTGGTCGTCAGGAGCGCCGGCCAGGGTGGCTTCGAATTGGTACTCGCCCAGTGCGGCAGTGGCAGGAAGGAGGGCATCGGGAAGGCCAGCGGCCGCCAGGGGACCGGTGAGGGTGGCCTGAGCCGAGCCGTTGTGCAGGTTGTAGCCCGCCGCTGGCCACAGGATGGCGAGTGTGTCGTTGCCTGCCAGGACCCGGAACAGATACTCGTGGATCCCGCCGTGGTCCGCGGCGCCGGGCACCGCGTCGCCGGGGAACTCAACGAACGTGTACACGTGGCCAAACCAGGTGTTGGGCAGCGCCGCGGTTGGGATGGTGAAGTTGTCGCAGTTGTACACGTCCACGATCAGGACGCCGAACTGCGAGGGCTCGCCGGTGATGGGATCGGGCAGGGCCGCCGCCCGGAAGCCATCCGGCAGGAGGGCCTGGACGGCGCTCCGGTTGGTCGGCTGGGCGATGGAAAGGCCGCTGCAACCCTGTAGTTCGAAGTCTTTTAGCAGGGCAATTTCCAGCGGCCCCTCCCGCGGGGGGATGGGTTGGGGTGGCGTTGGGCCCGGCCCGGGCGGCGGCGTCGAGCCGCCACCGGGTGACGGCGGAGCCGGGTCGTCGCCGCAGCCGGCCAGGACGGTCGCCAAAGCGAGCGTCATCGCCACCGCCAGCGAGGCGAGCCGGGGGGCAGGGCGCGGGGCAGGGCCAGGCGCGCGGCCAGGGGCACGGCCAGGGGCTCGGCCAGGGGCGCGGGCGGCGGCAATGAGATGATTTGGCACAGGGGCACTTGGGTGGCGCACCGCATCCCTTTTTCGGTCAGCTACGCCCGGGCTTCGGCCTTCTCCTTTTCCTCGAACAACTGGTCGACGACCTCCCACACGGTCCGGATGTGCGGAATGGTGATGCTGCCACCCACCACGAGGGCCACATTGAGGGCGTCGAGCAATTCGTCGCGGGTCCAGCCCGCCTGCACGCACTGGTCGCAGTGGTACGCAATGCAATCGTTGCAGCGAAGCACGGTGGAGGCGACCAGGCCCAGGAGTTCCTTCGTCTTGCCGTCCAACGGCCCGTCGCGGTACGCCGCGGAGTCCAGCGCGAAGAACCGCTTCAGGTCCCGGTGATCCTCCTTGAGCAGGTTGTCCGTCTTGCGGGAGCGCTCGGCGCGAAACTCTTGCAGGTCCATGGCCCCGACGCGGACGCCCCGGCTTTACCCGTTTTGCCCCGCCCTGGCTGGCCCCGCCGGGCTGCTCCGGCGCGTCTCAGCGGCCAGCGGAGCCGCCAGATCAAGACATCATACTGGCTCGGTGCCGGGGGCCGGAACATCCGGTTCGGCGCTCAGGCGAAGCCACCTGAAAGTGAGGGTGTAGCCGGCCATGCCAACAATCGCCAACGTCACGAGGAGCGTCTGGGACAGGACCGCGAGTTGGTACTGCACGAAGAGGAGGCACGCGATCCCCAGAACCACGAGGGATGCCGATTTGCGCCAGACCCAGATGTCATGGCCGGGCAGCGGCTTGAACGGCATGGCGGAACTCGCCAGCGTTGCCAGCACAATGCCTAGGCCCTCCTCGCCGAAATCCCAGCGCCACACCCATCCAAACAGGACGAAGGGGAGCGACAAGGCCAGCACCATGCC
>JBFIJP010000571.1:0-1723 GCA_041600695.1 Thermoplasmatota archaeon
AACGCCCCACCACCGGGCGGACCAGCAACAGCAAGCCCCCACAGAGGCCCCCAACGGCGAACCCGGAATGGTTTCCATGAGAAACAAACCCGCCAGAAACGACCCGGTTGCGCCGAGTGGAAGCCCATTTCCCTCTTTTCCAGGGTGAGCCATCTCCAGTGGAAGCGATGGGGTCCGTGGCCATCTGGGAAACGGTTATGTCAAACACCTGGGTAGGGGGATTCCCTGCTTCGCGAAGGACCGTTAGAGCCACTGGGCCCGGTGGGAGGTGGCCCTGATTGGGACGGTTCTTCAACCCAAGTTTATCGTTTGGGCGAGTGGGAACTGGGAGGATAAACCGCTTGGTAAAGGACCTCTTTGGCCAACTACTGGAAGCTGAACCGCTCTTCGTCAACAAGGAGGTCCTGCGCGCCTCGTACACCCCCGAGGAACTGCCCCACCGGTCCACGGAGATCCGTTCACTGGGCAGCATTCTTGTGCCCGCGCTGCGCGGGGAGACCCCTAGCAACGTGTTCATCTACGGCAAGACGGGCACGGGCAAGACGGCGTCCGTCAAGTACGTCGGCGGCGAACTCGTCAAGAAGGGCAAGGACCCCAACATCCGCAAGCGGGTCAACATGATCTACATCAACTGCGAGGTTGTGGACACCCAGTACCGCGTCTTGCAGAACATTGCCAACTGGTTCATTGCCGCCGAGAACTGGCACCAGCGCATCCCCTTCACTGGCTGGCCAACCGACGAAGTGTACGATGCCCTGCGCCGCTACGTCGATGGCTTCATGAAGGACACCAACGACCGATGGTCTCCTGATCCCACGCGCCAGCCCGGCGAAATGACCATCATCGTGCTCGACGAAGTTGACAAGCTCAAGGGCGACGAAGTGCTGTACACCCTAACACGCATCAACAGCGACCTGGCCAACAACAAGGTCAGCGTCATCGGGATCAGCAACGATCTCAAGTTCACCGAATTCCTCGACCCACGCGTCAAATCCAGCCTGGGTGAGGAATCCATGATTTTCCCCCCCTACGACGCGCAACAACTCCAGGATATCCTGGCCCAGCGCGCCAGCATCGCGTTCAAGAGCGACATCCTCGACGAGGCCGTGATTCCGTTGTGCGCCGCCTTGGCCGCCCGGGAGCATGGAGACGCCCGCCGGGCACTCGATCTTCTGCGCGTGGCCGCCGAGTTGGCGGAGCGTGAGCGCGAAGCGACGGTGCAGGAGAAGCACGTCCGCCTGGCCCAGAACAAGATTGAGGTGGACCGCATCAGCGAAGTCGTTCGCACCCTGCCTACCCAGAGCAAACTGGTCCTGCTGGCCACGATGCTCGGCGAGGAAACCAATCGGGATCACGGCATCCACAGCCTGACGACGGGCGAGGTCTTCGACATCTACAAGGAGCTGTGCAAGCAGACCGGCTGCGACGTACTGACCCAGCGCCGCATCACGGACCTGATCTCGGAGCTGGACATGCTGGGCATCTTCACCGCCCGCGTGATCAGCAAGGGCCGCTACGGCCGCACCCGGGAAATCCAGATGTCGGCGCCCATCGACTCGACGCGCAAGGTGCTCGACGAGGACGAATTGCTCCGCGACGTGCTGAACTTCAGGCCCAAGCTACAGAATCGACTCTTGTAGGCTGTTTTCGCCCCCTCGGCCTCCGGGCGCTCGGGCGAGCCCGCAGGGGGCTGCGCGGGCGGGTCGCAAGGCCCGCACCCGGG
>JBFIJP010000572.1:0-1720 GCA_041600695.1 Thermoplasmatota archaeon
GGTCCCAGGGCGGATGCGGCCAGATGATCCCGCGGCGTCGGCAGGGGCGCCACGGTTGTCCACGTTTCCGTCTCCAGGTGGAGCGCGTGGACGGCCTCCAGCAGGGACCCGTCCGTGCCCACGCCGCCCACGACGTAGATGTTGCCATCCACCAGAGCGGCTGCATGGGCACCGCGGGCCGCGGGCAACTGGGGCAGTGGGGTCCACAAGCCCGAACCCGGGTCGTACCGGAAGGCAAGGTCCGTTGCAACAAAGGCGGACGTGGTGAATCCGCCGAGCACGTAGAGCAGCCCGCCGTGGGCGACGGCGGTGGCGTGGTGGATGGGGATGGGGTACGGTGTGGTGCTTGCCCATCGCTCCTCGGCGGCATGGAAGACCTCCACCATGCTGGTGGCCAGCGCCCCGTCGGTAAACCCGCCGACCGTGAAAATGAGGGGCCCGATGGCCGCGGCGGCCACCTCGGTGCGGCCGGCGGTGGCGCTGGGGTGCCGGGTCCATTCGAAGTGGGGCTCAAACGGATCGATTTGCGTTGGCCGCGGGCTGACGCACCCTGAGGCGGTCACCGCCAACAGAAGCACCAGGCAGCCCACCGCCCTTGCGGCGCGAGTCGGAGGCGCGTCGCTCCAACCGGGCGTCTGCCCCTGGACCGCCGCCCTCATGCCGCGGCGAGGGCTCCATTCGGGGATAAAGTGTGGCGCCCGATGTTGGTGAACCCTGCTGGGGCCCGGCGGCTCTCCCGTTGGCCAATGGCCGCCGAGGGACCGCCGAGGGCCCGCCGAGGAACCGCCCGGTGGCCGGGCTATGACCGCGTTATGGCCGGCCCGAAGCTGAGTGGTCCGTGCCTGGTGGGGCTTGCCGCTTGCCCGGGCGTCCTTCCGTCTGCGAGGGGTTTGCGCGGCGGTCGGGAAACCATGACGTTTAGGATACCTGACGGCGGTGGCGGGCCATGGCGCAACGGCGGTCCCCCCTACAACGACGGTTCGCAACGCCGCCGGCCCTCCTGGTGCTGGCGGGTTTGGTGACGGTAACGCTGGCCGGATGCCTGAGCCAAGACGAGGTGTTTGCCGGCTCGTGGCGGCTGGACTGCGACCTCGGGGCCCGTGAGGCGGCGCCGTGGGCCCAGACCTGCATGGCACGTGCGAGCCACACGGTGGGCGGCAAGCAGGAGATCTGGCTCGCCGTGAATCCCACCAACCCGGACAACGTGGTTCTGGGCGCCAAGGACAACAATCCCGAGTCGTCGGCCGACTGCGTCTGGAACGGCGTCTTCGTGACCCTGGATGGCGGCCGCACCTGGACCGACGTGGTGATCGGCGGGAGGTACTTCGATCGTACTCCCGACAGCCCCTACTGGGGGTATGCCTGCAACACGGACCCCATGTTTGCCTTCGCGCCGGACGGCAGGCTCCATTACAACGTGGAAATGTACAACTTCCTGGGGCGCGACAGCTTCGGGCCGCTGGGCGCAGGGCCGGACTCGGAGCGTGGAATCCTGCAACCGGGCTGGAAATCGGTGCTGGCCACCAGTCACGACGGCGGCCTCACGTGGCCGGACGCCGTGACGTGGGTGGTTGGCGATGGGGCCCTTTCCATTCCCGACTACAGCCGCATGACCGTCATGCCTGACGGCGCCGTCATCCTGATGATCAACAGCTTCGACAACAGCGGCTTTGGCCTGGGTGCCGTCGGCGCAGCGGACGAAGCGTACGCGGCGGGCTAC
>JBFIJP010000573.1:0-1717 GCA_041600695.1 Thermoplasmatota archaeon
CCCGCAGGGTTTTGGACACATCCGCCCGGAGCGCGAAGCGCTCCAAGTGCCCAAGACCCGATGGGTCAAGGGAGACCCCGAGCGATTGCTCGCAATCGCTTGGGGGCACGTCCAAAGCCCGCAGGGCTTTGGGCCCATCCGCCCGGAGCGCTCGGCGCTCCTCCTGCCGGAGGCGCACGCCGCCCTCGGCGCAACACCCACCGGGTGCCTCTTCCAACTGGTGATACCATGCAAAAGGATCTGACATCCACGCTTTCGATCGCCAGCATCGCCTTCGGCGTCATCCTCTACCTGACGAGTGTGCTGGGCCTGTTCTTCAAGGCGGCCTCGCCGCCGCTGGACGTGGGCCTCTTGTCCACGACGGGCATCTTCGTCCTGTTTGGCGTCCTGGGGCTTATGCTGGCCAAGGCCCGCGCTGAATCCAGCGCATAAGGCCTTGCTGTCGCCCTCCCCCGTTTCCCTGCCTTTTTTTTTGTTTTCTTGACGAGCGACGAGCCCGTGAAGATCCCGGCCCGCCGGCCGGTTATCCGAGGACTGGCCAGTAAAACTTCACCGCTAGGCCCGTGACGAGTACGGACACGATCGTCAGGGGGATGCCGGCCCGGGCCAGGTCCTTGGCGGTGAACAGGCCGCTTGAGTAGCAGATGACGTTGGGCGGCGTTCCGATGACCATGATGAAGCTGAAGGCGGCACCCATGGCGGTGAGGAGGCCCATGTCGGCGACGGGGAAGTTGATCAGGACCGCCAGGGAGAGGGTGACGGGTGCGATGACGGCGGCGGTCCCGCCGTCGCTCATGATGTTGGTCACGATGGCACACAGGGCGAGGACGCCGAAGATCAGGAGCGTCTCGATCTGGAGGAATTCGTAGCCCAGGAGCGCCTCGGCGAGCCAGGCCACGGCGCCGGTCTCCTGGAGGGCGTTGCCCATGGTGAGGGCGGCACCGTAGATGAGAGGAACACCCCACGCGATGCGGCGGCGGGTGTCCACCCAGTCCAGGATGCCGAGAACAAACAGGAGGACCGCGCCGCCGATGGCGATGGTTCCAAGCCCGAGCTCATCGCCTTTCCAGATCCACATGACCACGGTGCCAGCCAGTACCAGGAGCGTGCGCTTCTGGAGCGGGTTCAGTTTCTCATGGTCCAGCGGGATGCGGCTGGTGTCAATGAGTTCGTGGGGCATCTTGAAAGTGAATTTCAGGATGAAAAACACGAAGGGGATCAGGGCCAGCGTGACGGGCATGGCGTGCAAGACCCAGTCCAGGTAGCTGATTTTGATGCCGTACAATTCGTCCAGGTAGCCGAGCACGATGGCGTTGCGGCTGCCGGCGCTGGGTGTTGCAAGGCCGGCAATGCCGGTGCCAAAGGCGATGGCCAGCACGAAGGCGGCGGCAATGTTGTGGCGGTCGTGGAGGCGCGTTGAACGCAGGATGGACAACACCAGGGGGAGCATGACGGCCGCGATGGCGTGGCTGCTCACGATGGTGGCGGCCAGGGTGCTGGTAATAATGATGCCCAGCAGCAGGCTGTCGGTGCTGCCACCCACGCGGCGCAGCAGCCTGGCGGCCAGGATGCGGTCGGTGTCGGTCTTGGTAACGGCATCGGCGAGAATCAGGCTCCCCAGCAGGAAGAAGATGGTGTCCTTGGCGTAGGGCTCCCATGCGTCGTTGGGGGTGTCGGCGATGCCAAACACCACAAGGCCGACGCCGGCCATGAGGGC
>JBFIJP010000574.1:0-1698 GCA_041600695.1 Thermoplasmatota archaeon
CGTCGTCGTTGACGCCGCCATCCGGCCGCTGGCCAATGTTACCGTCGAGGTTCTCGTGCCGGACGGCGCTCCGCTGACCACGACCACGAATCTCGGCGGCGCTTTCGGCTTCAGCAAGGTGCCCCCGGGGACGTACTTCCTGCGCGCCTCCAAGGCCGGCTACACGGCCGCCCAGGTGAACGCAGAAGTGGAGGCCGGCGTGAGCACGCCCAAGCCTATCACGATCCGACTGGAAGCAGATCCTTCCACGGCACCCTACTTCCAGGAGTTCGCCTTCAAGGGCTTCATCGAATGCTCCTCCGCGCTGGGAATCATTCTCTTCGCGGTGTGCGGCCTGATGCCCGATGCCGTCAGCAACAACCGGTTCCTCTTCGAGTTTGAACTCGATGGCCCCGCGGACTTCCTACAGGCCGAAATGATCTGGGATTCCACCCAGGCCCTTGGCGACCGCCTCACGCAGAGCTACACGTGCCTCGACTGCGGCGAGGGCAGCACGCAGGTCGGCTACGGCCGCGCCGAAGGCAGCTCGCCGCTGGTCATGATCGCCAACGCAACCCTGGCCCAGGAGATCGGCATCGGCGCCGGCAAGCAGGTCACGTGGCGCGTGTTTGCCTCGGACCGTGAGGAAACCGATCTCATCGACGACGATGACTTCAACAGCGCTTACAACAGCACCGTCCCCCAGCCGATCCGGGATGTCACGGGCGATGAATGCGTGCGCTGGCCGGTCCTGTTCACGGCTTGCATCGGCTACGGTGGCTTCGGGCTGGTGGTCCAGCAGGAGTACGAGGTGTTCAACCACGCCTTCTACCACTTCACGCCCCCGGAAGGCTGGCAGTTCAGCATCAACGGCCCGCCAACGCCCTAAAACGCTGGCATGCAAGAAGCGTTAAAAGCTCCCAGATACCCTGCGAATCCATGGTTGCACTTGCAAAGAAGACCCTGACAATGGCCCTTGTGCTGGTAGCCACGGCACTGGCTGGTTGTGCCGATGGCGGCTCCGATCCACTGATTGCGCCGGACGAACCGGGCCTGCAGGGCATTGACGTCGAAGCAACGAAGGACACCGGGATCATCAAGGGTGTCGTGGTGGACGAGGCGATCCGCCCGGTCGCCGACGCCAAGGTCTCCGTGCTCGTTGAGGGAACGGACCCCAAGGTCGTCACCACCAACAGCGAGGGCGGCTTCGGCTTCGACGGCCTGAAGCCCGGCTCCTATTTCCTGCGCGTCTCCAAGGCTGGCTACAAGGATGCCCAGCTGAGCACGGAAGTCAAGGCCAACGTCCAGGATCCCCCCGCGGTGAAGATTCTGCTCCAGGTCAACCCGTCGACGGCGCCCTACTTCCAGGAACTGGTGTTCATCGGCTTCATTGAGTGCTCCGTGAGTGTCATCGCGGCCGGCTACGCTGCCTGCAGCGGCGTTGGCAACGACCACTTCATTGAGTACTACGCCATTGACGGAGCGCCGGAGTTCCTCCAGTCAGAGATGATCTGGGATTCCACCCAAGCAGCGGGCAACCGCATGACGCTTCTGCACTCGGCCACGGGCGACAGCACCCTGCTCACCAACTACGTGGATGTGGAGGGTGAGTCGCCGCTGCTGGGCCAGGCCAACAAGACCACGCTTGAAACCTACAAGATTGGCGTGGGCAACGACCTGATGATCCGGGTGTTCAACGCTCCCATCGAGGGGACAGAC
>JBFIJP010000575.1:0-1680 GCA_041600695.1 Thermoplasmatota archaeon
CTCAACGAGTGCCGCGGCGTATCCAACACCATCACAAGCGACGGAGCCCTCATCCGCGCCGACGACGGCACCATGCTAGTGATTGTCGAGCGGCCCGTGAGCCTTGAGGAGAGGAAGGGGAGGAGGTAGGGCTGCGGCCGTCGCTGCTTCCTCGGCGGGGTGGATGTGCCGGCGCGGCATCGCTCCACGCTAATGGCTAGATGACACGACGCTAACGGGCGGCCTTCTTGAAGTTCTGATACGAAACCGGAAATCGCCGTCCAGGATTTGAGCACGGAACCGTAGATCGCGAGAAATCTTGAACAACCAGTTAGGCCGTGAGCCGACCAGGTCATCCGTCGATTCGGAGGGGGCGAATTACGGACTAGACGCGGTTGCCACGTAGGTATGGAGAATGCACGAGACGGGCTTTGCGAGCCCTCATGAACCAGTTCGCCATTCCAAAACATGTGGGCCAACGGAAGAACAAACCGGCGGGGCTGCAACGTTCAGGGTTAGACGAGGCCGGTTGGGATCTCCCTGCCGTGGTTGAACTTGTGCGCCAAGGGGAGCGCGTTCTAGACCATCAAATTCGAGCAAGCGAGGAGCAGGACGCTAAGTCGCGCCATCTGCTTACGTTGACCGCGGCAATTCTGGTTGTTGGTGCGGCAATCGGAGGCCTCGCAATCACCGACGCCGACCCCAACGTCGAGCAACATCGGAAAATCCCGTTTGCAGGGCTCCTTGGGCTCGGCCTGTACTTCGGCGGCATCGCGTTCTTCTTATTCGCCCGGGCATACGTCGGGCCGGAAACGAAGAGGGCTATCGAATGGGGCGTCGGTTGGGACATGGACACGCTGGGGCAAGCAGCGGATGACGGGGACATACCAGCCGAAATCCATCGCGCCACGCTTGTTGGCTTACCAAAATGGTACGGCCAGAACGCAGAGCACCAGAAGGAGTCTGCGAAGCGCCGCAAGAAGGGGATGTTCTGGCTGCTCATGGGAGGTCTCTCTTTGGCCGCATCCCTTTTGTATGCCGTAATAGTTTTCTGAGCTATGGCCCCCGATGGCAAGAAGCCTCCACGGGACCCCGGCAGCAGTATCGTCCAGAAGGACGCTGCCACGAAAGGCGCACACAGCGCACGGGACCCAGGAGTTAGCAGTCGAATTGCCCAGGCTGAACCCAAGTCCGACGAGTAGGGTAAATCCGACACGAGGACTCGGCAGACCGTTGTACTTATCGACAGATATCGTCAAACCCCACCTAATAACTTACCCAACCCGTTCTCGCGCTCCGCTCGTCCCCTCGCTTCGCTAGCTACGGAATTGTTTGAGGTCATTGTCTTGACCCACTCCCCCAATTGGCCTATCACACCAATCGTTAAGTAGTTGGACAACACATGGCGCAGTAGACCAATCGTGAAGCTGAGGTTGCGTCGGCAGGTATCGGTTCGCGGCGAATGGTCGGTGCTCGACCTCGTGCGCGGCTACCGGATTTGCCACTACAACCACCGGCACCACGGGGGAACGCACGTGCATCACCCGGAGAGCAGCGCACCCTTGGCGGCGGTTGCCGTCGAGTCCGCGCAGGAAGCCGAAGCCGTCATGCGGCGCTATCACGACAAGTACGATGCGTTCGACCTGGCAAAACTAGTGGAGGTGATCGAGACATGGAAATCCGAATCCGCCGGCGTCTGAC
>JBFIJP010000576.1:0-1666 GCA_041600695.1 Thermoplasmatota archaeon
GAGGCTGTCACGGTCGAGGACGAGGACATCCGTGATGCCCAGGCGAGCCAGGTGATACGCAATGGACAGACCGATGCCGCCGCCCCCCAGGATGACCACTTCGTAGTGGTCCTTGCGGGGAGCCCCGCCAAAAATCGACGCAGCGGTCACGTTTCCTCCGCATCGTCTGCCGCCAGCGTGGCAAACGAAATGGGTCGCACCGGCGGCCGGAACGTCATGATATCCACCTGGTCCAGGGGAATGTCATTGGCCGTTGCCACGAGCCGCATGGCCGCCTGGACGCACGCCTTGCCCTGGCATGGCCCGGTGCCCACGCCGAGGAAGCGCTTCAGGTCCTCGAAGCAGCGGTAACCGTCATCGATGGCCTCGGCGCAGTCGTCCACCGTGATATCCTCGCAGCGGCACAGGAGCGTCTTTGGCGTCGTCATGCCAGTACCTCCGGAGCCGCGCGGGTGAAGGCCGCCCAGACGTCAGGGCGGGTTGTCTGGCCGTCCCCGGAAGTACGCGGACCCAGGCCCCCGAACGGGTTCTCGAAAGTCAACTCGCAGCCGGCCTGCTGGAACAGCTCCAGCCGGGGTGTGCCGGGCAGGTTGCAGACGATGGCGTCGCAGTCAACCCGGCGGCCCGCCACCTCGGCGCTTTCCACCACGGTTCCCCTGGCCCGGGACACCTGGCCCTGGGCTACGACCTCGCCGCCGGCAGCCTCGATGTCCCGAACGAAGTCCGCCGGCAACGGGGCGCCGTGGCCCACCACCCGCCGACCGGGAAGCACCCGGTGCTCCCGCAGCAGTCGTGTGGCGCCCCGCAGGCTCAGGACGCCGGGCAGGTCGTTGTTGGCAAACAGGGGCCACGCGTCGTGGCTGCCCGGAGCAAACGTGAATCGAGTGGCGGTGATCTCGTGCAGGTCTTCGCCGCGCCGCACCGCAAGGGTGCCCTCATACAAGCCGAAAGCCAAAGCGTCCGTCCACGCCTCAACGCCGTTCCAGGCGCCCGACGCCAGCACGCTCGCCAACTCCTCCGCCTCCGTCTCGGCTGGGTCCCAGCGCAGCGAGCCGCCCAGGGCCGCCTGTTCCTCCACAACCAGGATGCGGCCCTCGCCCGCAGCCTCCCGGGCCCGCCGCAAGCCGTTCAGGCCCGAGCCCACAATCACCTCGTCGTAGTGGTGCTCAAACCGCCGTGGCCGAGGCCCGGTCGCCGGTTGTTCGGGAACCTTGCCGATGCCGCTCATGAAACGCACGCCCACATTGAAGGCCCGGTTGATCATCCTTGAACCTGTGAAGGCGCCGTGGGGATCGAAGCCCCGCCGGTACACCTTGTCCACCACGCCGAGGAGGTCCCGCTTGGCACCCCCAATCGTGTTCTGGCTCGACACCTCTGCGCCCGGCCTGGCAGCCGTCGTGCAGGCGGTCACGTTGGGCACGCCATCCACGCCCACCATGCAGGACGCACAGCTCCCCGTACAACAGTAGAGGCCCCGCGGGCGGTGGTACTTGAAACTGCGGGACAGCACCATGACCCCCGCGCGGTGCAAGGCACTGGCGACGGTGTCACCCTCCTCAAACGGGATGGATTGACCGTCGAAGCGAAAGCTGCGGCTCACCGCGCGTCGGAGGCAGGTTCGGCTGTTGAACCGTTCGACTGGGCCGGCCGCGCCGCGGGCGTCGAC
>JBFIJP010000577.1:0-1659 GCA_041600695.1 Thermoplasmatota archaeon
ACCCTTCGAATTGAAGAGCAGGAAGACGTCCGTAGCGGTTCCCGCCAGATCCATCACGAATTGCAGCGTGATGTCCTGGATGCGGCCCGCCAGACCCAGGGACAAGGTATCCTTGTTCCAGGAGCCGGTAATCGCCGGCACACCAGTCAGGCCGAAGTGCAGGGACATTCCCTGCCCGGCCAAATTGGTGCCGCTGCGGGGACCCAGGATGGCCACCAGACTCAGGAGGTCCAGCGCATCCGTGGTGCTGATGGAGCCGCTGCTGCCGCCCCAGGCAAGACTGATTCCAGGAACTCCCTTGGAGTTGAACAGGGCGTAGATGTCCGAAGCCGTGCCAGGCACGTTCAGGATGAACTCCAGCAGAATCTCGTCGATCCGGCCGGCAAGTCCCAGCGACAGGCCAGAGGAACTCCAGCCGCTCGCCGAAATGGCCGGCACACCCTTGGCCGTGAAGCGGGCGTACATGCCGTCGCCCGTCAGCTCCGTGCCCGTGCGCTTGCCGATGATGGCGAGCAGATCCAGGAGATCCAGCGTGCCCGTGGTTCCCAGGGAACCTCCGGACGCGCCGAGGCCGACCGTGATGCCGGGGACTCCCTTGGAGTTGAACAGGGCATACACATCGGAGGCCGTTCCGCTGAGGTCAAGAATGAACTCCAACACGATTTCCGTGATGCGTCCGGCAAGGCCCAGGTCAATGCGATCCTTGGTCCAGCTGCCAGTGATGGCTGGGACACCGGTGATGGCGAGGATGGTTGACATGCCCTGACCGACCAGCGTGTGACCGCTCCGGGGGCCGAGGATCGCCACCAGGTTGAGCGAATCCAGCGTGCCCTGGGTTCCGATGGTACCGCCGCTGGCCGTGAAGCCGAGCGAAATGCCGGGGACACCCAATGCCTCGAAGAGGGCGTAGATGTCGTTGGCCGTGCCGCTCTGGTCCATGATGAAGTTGAGCGCCACGCGCGTCACGCGGCCCGCCAGGTCAAGGGTAAAGGCACTCGCACCGAAACCACCCGACCGGATGACCGGCACGCCCTCAATGGTGAGCCGGGCAAAGATACCCTCTCCGGCCAGGGCCAGTCCCTGCCGGGGCCCAACGATGAGCACCAAATCCATCAGGTCCAGTTCGTCGGAGGTGCTCAGCGTCGTCTGGCCAGCCGGCCACGACACCGCGATGCCGGGCACGCCTTCTGAATTGAACAGCGCATAGACATCAGAGGCCTCGTTGACGAGATCGAGAATGAACTCGAAGGAAATCTGCTCGATCTGGCCCGCCAGATCCAGGCGGAACACGTCGCCACCGAAGGCGCCACCCGTGATGGTGGGAATGCCGCGCGCCACGAACTTGGCCGACAAGCCCTCGCCCACAAGGTCC
This sequence comes from Thermoplasmatota archaeon, assembly GCA_041600695.1. Lineage (GTDB taxonomy): Archaea > Thermoplasmatota > E2 > JACPAO01 > JAHFTW01 > JBFJVP01. The sequence goes on from JBFIJP010000577.1 coordinate 1,373, forward strand.
AGGCCGTTGCGGGGTCCGACGATGGCCACCAGGCTCAGCAGATCCAGCCGGCCCGTGGTGCTGAGCGAACCCACGCCACCAGGCCAACTAACACTGATGCCCGGAACACCTTCCGAGTTGAACAGGATGTAAGCGTCCTTGGCGTCGTCCGCCATGTTCAGGATGAACTCCAGCGCAATGGACGTGATTCGCCCATTGAGACCCAAGTTGAACGCGTCGGCGCCGAAGCTGCCGCCGGAAATCGCCGGGATACCCTGAGCCACGAACTTGGCCGACAAACCATTGCC
>JBFIJP010000578.1:0-1650 GCA_041600695.1 Thermoplasmatota archaeon
GGCCACCTCGCGGCGGGATTGTGCGACAAACTGCTCAGCGTCGTGCCCGGCGTTGTGGTGGGCCGATGCGGGGCCGCTTGTGTGAACCAAGAACAGGGTGATGACGACCAGGCGGGGCAGCGCCCCCGTGGCGTTGGCCGTGCGGGATTCATGGCGTGTCATGCCTTGGGCAATCCCGCTCGGTGATTTAATGGTAGTAGAACACCTGTTGGTGGTTAGAAGCGAAACAATGCATATGGGTTGAATACACGAAGGCGCCCGCGGTGGCCAATCGAACGGGAAGACGGAACTGTGGCGCGGTTTTCGTCCTATGCCCTGCGGCTCGAACCCTTCGTTGTGCGCGTCCAGGCGTCATGGGAAATCACGAACCTGGCAGCCGGAGCTACGGGTCTTGGAATCCATTTGGACTGACGCGCAGAAGGCATACCTCGAGACGTGGGAAGACGCGACAACAATGGATATAACAAGAACGGCCAACCTCACCTGGGCAATCTCTGGGTCCAGCTCCGCGGCAACAGGTGATCTCCAGGGCCCCGCGTTTCGTGGTTCTTGACGACGTGGTCGAGGCCTAGCGCCCGCACGGCGAAGCGGGGGTCCATCACTTCCACCAGGTGGCCGCGGCCGCCCCGGCGAGACGAGCTCACGGCTGATACGCTTCGTCGTCCTGATCCAGCTCCGCCTCCGGCGGGCTGCACACGCCTTGCCGGTATTCCGCGGGTTCGTACGTGATGAAATCGCCGCGGGCGACCGGTTCAACGTCCGCGCCCAGTAGGGGGCCGTACAGCCGAGCCATCAGTTCGATGTTCATGTTGCTCACGCAGCGGGTGCGCGGCGGGTCGCCGCCGTAGCTCATGGCGTCCATGTGTGGGTAATACGTGCTCTGGAAGTCACCCGCGTTGCCGGCATGGCCCGCGCCGAAACAGTGGCCCACTTCGTGCACGACCAGATTGGTGAGGCGGTCGATGGTATCGGACTGGATCGTGTTGAGTGCGACGCATCGATAACCGGTGCCGGTGCAGTTCTGGAGCGTCACCTGGCTGTCTGGTTCGTTGATCTGCCAGACCGGGCTACACAGGTTCTGCTCTGCCTCGTAGCCAATGCCGAAGTACGAACCCAAGAGGCCGGTGCGCTCCGTGTACGCGAGGATCACGATGATCTCCGGGTCCTGCACGGCGTCCTGGCTGGGAACATCGAGCCCGACGGCGTAAGCATTGATCGTGATGCCTTCGCGTAGCCAGTCCGGCGCGAATTCGTCCAGGCCCCGCCGCCAGTCGAGCACGGCGTCCTTGGATGCCTGTAGGTCCTCGACGGGCGCGCTGCTGATGGACGGCACAATCAGGACATCGATGACCGGGCTCTCGGGGTCGTACAGGACGTACTGGTGGTAGAGGTCGTCGTCGAAGTCGCAGTCGTCTTCGCAGGTGCTGTTGCGCTGATAGGCCGCAATGGCGTCGAACGCCGGCCCTTCGACGGGGACCGCCTGGTCGATGTCGTCTGACGCTGTTTCATCAGGGGTTTCGGCGCAGCCGGCGAGGATCAAGGCCGACAAGGAGAGCAACATGAGCGGGCGCATGCACGCCACGCGACGCCGGTGGCCTTGAGCGTTGTGGAGGCGCCCGCTTAGGTGCCGTGTTCCCAAGTCTCGAGGTA
>JBFIJP010000579.1:0-1614 GCA_041600695.1 Thermoplasmatota archaeon
CATTCTCGCCAGCGCCCTCGCCCTAGTCGGTTCCCTGATCTACCAGGGTGCGCCGCCGGATGACTTCGTCCATACCCACCAATCCTTCCGCATCTATGCCCCCGTGGACGGCCAGCCGCAGGCCATCCATTTTCCAATTTTCAATTACGAAGCCCGCCACCCCTTCGTACACATGCACGACGATGACCCCCACCTGGGAGATCGTAGCAACGAATTGTTCCATGTCCACAAGGCCGGGTTCACCTTGGGGGATTTCCTGGGCAGCCTTGCGCTCACCATCGAACCGGGGTTCCTGCAACTGGACAGCCCGGACACAAGCCGAAAGGCGACCCACCACGGCGAATCATGGGCAGACAACGCCACCCACCAATGGCGCCTGTACATTCAGCCCGTCAACCAGACCTGGCAGCGGGTCATGGAACCCAGCGTTGGAGGCTCCGTCGACTTCGGCGCCCGCCCCTTCGGAGAAGGGGAACGCATCCTGCTGACGTACCTGCCCCGCGCCATGGCCGACGACGACCCGGTGGTACTGGCCCAGAAGGACAGTGTTGCCGGAGACCTGTGGCGGTGGCCACAGGACGGACCCGGCGACAGGGTGACGCCAGGGCATTGACCAGGCGCGTGCTCAGTACCCGCCCAGCGTCCCGAACTTGCGGGCGCGGTCGATGCAGACATCGAACAGCTTGATGCCCAGCAAGGCCAGGAACAGGCTGAAGAGCGCCAAGTCCAGGAACACGGGCAGGAATTGGGTTACGGTTTCGCCCTGAAGGAGCACCAGCCGCAGGGCCCGGAAGGCGTGCGTCAGCGGCAGCAACTCGGCGAACCAGCGGAAGCCCGCGGGAAGGACCTCGATGGGGAGGATGACGCCGCTAAAAGCCAGCATGACCAAGCGGATGCCGGCACTGAACGGCTCCGTCTCCCGCACGATCACCGTCAGCCCACCGATGGCTAGGCCGAGCCCCCACGCCATGAACATGCTGCACCCCAGCACCGCAATCAGGCTCGCCACCAGGGCAAAGCTGCCCAGTTGGAGGGGCAGGTCAAAGAAGTAGACGAAGAAGGCCAGCGAGAGGGAACCAGTAATGGTGGCCGTGAAAACGGACAGGGTCAGATAGGCAAACGGCAGCGTCCGCACACCCATCGAGGTGGGCAGGAGCGTTTCGAACATGCCCAGGTATTGCTCGATGCGGATGTTGCGACTGGCAATGTTGTAGCCGCTCCAGATGAGGGGCCACGCCATGAAGCCCGTGATCAGGAAGGCGGCGTAGTTGAATGTCGCATCGCCTTCCATCTCCTCCGGCAGGATGGGGACGAACAGGGGCAGCAGTTCCCGGCCGATTACCAGCACCAGGAACGCGAGCAGGGACAGGTTGGCCATCACGGACACGACGGCGAACTTGTAGCTCCAGTAGACCGTGATGTGGCGACGCATGAGCGCCCGGGCGGCGCGCAGGCCGCGGCGACCGTTGGTGAGTGCGAACACGATGGCCAGCATGAACGCCAGGGTGCCGAAGCTGACGGCGATGTCTGCGTTGCTCATGAGCGTCCCCCGCGGCGTCCGCCCGTCAGTTCATGGAAAACGTCCTCGATGGTCGGCGAGTGGGTGTTGACCGA
>JBFIJP010000580.1:0-1603 GCA_041600695.1 Thermoplasmatota archaeon
CTGTCGCCGAAGACGCCGAAGCGCGCCCGGTCTACGTCCGCGACTGCGGCGGCCCGACCGTGCCATGCGTCATTGGCTCGGACTCGGACTGCAAGATCAAGATCGTCTGTGTGATGGCTCCCTGCCACCCCGAGCGGTTCCCGCCCTCGCCGTAAGTCCCCCTGGAATCCTCAACCTTCTCCCGAACCCCTCTTTTTTTTCGACGCACCCTTCTCGGACCAGGCTGCGCTCCGTTGAATTCACCGGCCTTCAGGGGGTGGCGGCCAGTTCGACCGCTTCCTGCAACCACGTGGCTCCATCATCCAAAGAGCCTTTCAAGCGGTTGCCGTGGCCGGCGCAGGCGATCACCATGATGCCCAAAACCGCGTTGGCCTTCCTGGCCCTGGCCCTGCTCACCGTGACAAGCGCCCCCATCGCCGAAGATGTCGATGCCCGCGAGATCAAGCACTGTGTTCGCGAGCCCTGCAACGAGCCGGGCGTTCCCTGTGTCTACGGCTCCGAATCCCGCTGCCTCATCACGTTCAACTGCGTCCGTGAGCCCTGCGAGCCCCGGCACGTCCCATAATTGGCTCGCCAGTCGGCACCGGGCGCCTGCCCGCCCTTTTCCAACTCCAATTTTCTTGTAAGATGGCACAGCGGAACGAGCGTCGCGGTCCACGCTGGCGGTGGCATCTGTCCCCATACCGATGCGGCGCACTGTTGGCCTAACACCCCAGAGCGGGCCCGGCGATGGCCCGTTCTTCGAGCGGATTGCCTGCACCGTGCGGGGTGCAGGATCACAACGATCAATTGCGCCGTCCCAGCGTGGACCTGGAGACCCGTATCCATGAACAAGATCTCATTGGCCATGCTGGCCCTCGGATTCCTCGCCCTGTCGAATGTTCCCTTGGTCGACGAGGCCGACGCCATCCCTGACCCTTTTGTCCAGTGCATCCGTGAACCTTGCGGGCCCCAGGCGCCGCCCTGTATCATCGGATCAAACAGCAACTGCAAGATCCTCATCACCTGCGTGATGGAGCCCTGCTACCCTGAACACTTCCCGTAGTCCGGGTTCAAGCACACGAGCCCAGGCTTTCCTCCACCATTCCTTCCATTGTTTTGAGCCACCAGCCGGCGTCATCGACCGTCCATGGCCACGCGAAGCGCTCGGCGGCGGGCATGTCGGTTGCAAACCTCTGGCACATGACGTAGGTCGCGTGCGCCGCGGCCCGGTGGGCGTCGCCTGCCAGGCGCGCTGCCATGCCGATGGAGGGCCACAGGAATCCCTCCTCCACCGAGGCCGTGTCGGTGACCCAGTCAGGCTTGCCGGTGCCGTCCCAGGTGTTGACCGCGGCCAACTGGGTGGCGGCGCTCGCGCCTCCGGGAGTGTCGGCACCAAACAGGAGCGGCCCTGCCAGGGCGCCGGAGCCGGGGTACCAGGAGCCCAGGTCTGCGCGCTCGATGTGGCCGTTGTACTGTTTCGCCCAGCCGTACAGGCCCGTGTCGGGGACGACCAGGTCCCGGGCCAGCGCCGTCCGGACAGCCGTCGCGGCCGCCGTGTAGGCCGCTGCTGCTGCCGTATCGCCGTAGACATGCTGCTCAATGGCCGCCATGGCTTCCAGGC
>JBFIJP010000581.1:0-1602 GCA_041600695.1 Thermoplasmatota archaeon
GCTGAAACTCGAGTCCTTCACCGGACGCGCGCTGGCCTCCACGCGGTGATTGGGCGTGATGGTCGCGCGGGCATCGAGTCGCTCACGCTGGCGGGCGGTGAGCCTGGCGCTGACGCCCTGGATCACCGTCAGCTCGCGCTCGACGCTGCCGCCGATGCTGGCGACCAGGCGCGCGGCTTGTGCGGCCGACTGCGCCTGCACGATGTAGCTGAGGGGTGTGGGTGCCGCTGGGTGAGTGTGATCGTCGGTACGTTTGGTGTACACGTGCGGATCAGCACTACTTATAAAGTAGCTGCCCATGGCAAAGCTGACGAGCCCTGCGGCAACGACGGGGAAAACTCTGATCACGATTTCCGGACCTCCGTGTACGGCGCCAAGATGTATTTTTGGGAACCCTCCGCAAGACGGTTTGACGCCAATGTCGCGCGAGGGCGAACGGTAGTGGCCTCCCGTTCAGTGACCCCAAATTAACGACGCGGCTGTAAAGAATTTGTAAGCGCGAGCGCTGAAGCTTTGAAAGCCGACAGGGATGCCGCCGGCGCTTCACAACACGGGGCCACCAGAGTGGCGCAGCGATATCCAACCCCAGCAGGTGCTGAGTGAGATCATGAGCCTGTGTAACTGGATTAAGCCCGGCATCCTCGATGCCCATCCCGGCCTGCCTGCAGGATGCGCAGCCCGCCGGCCGGTCGCTAGCCACTTCGACGAGCAGGCCCCACCTCGCCACTGTCTCAGCGTGGCGTGCAACACGCCGCCAACTGGCGCCCCCCTGGGTATCGCCTGCGAATGCTCAATTGATCTCAGTGGACTGCCGGTTGTCATCCCGCACCAGCTGACTCCACGCGCTCAAGTTGCCGGGTGCGGAGCAGGAGTACACGCAGTGTCCGCCCCCGCTGCCGATCGTGGTCAGATCATTCGGGTCATGGGCATCCCAGGTCCACACCCCGCGGCCAAGATTGGCCTAGCCATGCCGGTTCGTCAGTTCGTGCAAGGACTGACTGGCGTTGAGGGTGCCCACATTAGTTGAAGGCGCCCTGTTCGCCCACGATGACGGGGCGGGACAGGGGGCCTGCCGGCGGATGATTCCCCCCGGTCGCCACGCCGGTTCCCGGCCCGTAGCCCCGGATGACCGCGCAGCCGCTGCAGTTGCCACGTCTGACGGTGACCAGCACCGCCAGGTCGGGCAGTCTGGTTTCCAGGACGCCACTACATGTCAACAACCGTTTGTTAAAACAGGTCTTCATTGCTGTCGAAATAATCGATCATGATGAGCTGAAGGTTTTGCGAGAAAGCTCAGCAACGGCCTTGAGTAGCCATCTGCACCGAGCACGCTGTCCAGGTTCTGCCTGCACTTTGGCTAAGGCAGAGACGCCGAAACGGCTCAGACTGAAAAGAATGCAATGTTTACGAGATTTTTGCGTTTTTACCCTTGCCAAGGATGCCCCCTCCACGTATAGTTGCCGGCTCTGGTGCGGGGTGGAGCAGCCAGGCAGCTCGTCGGGCTCATAACCCGAAGGTCGCAGGTTCGAATCCTGCCCCCGCTACCAATACATTGGAGGATTTTGCGGCCCCATTTATGGGGCTTTTTTGTTCTCAAAAGAA
>JBFIJP010000582.1:0-1601 GCA_041600695.1 Thermoplasmatota archaeon
CCGGGCCCCACCGAACTGGACGAGCGGGAGGGCTACGTCATCCAGACCCAGGACGACGGCTGGACCCACACCATCTACACGTTGGGGCCGGGCCTGCCCGGCGACTCGGGCAGCGGCGTGCTGACCAGCGACGGCCAGGCGCTGGGCATTCTGGTCACGCTGGCCATCGCCCCCCTGGCTGGCTCCAATGGCGTCACGAACCTGGAGAAAGCCCTCAGTTACGCCAACTCCACGGTGGGCCTGCAGCTTGAACTGACAACCTGGAAACAACTGGATTCCGGCATCCTGCCGGGCTGAGCGCCCGGCGGCGCGGCGCTTTTGACCCTTGGGGCCTCCCCATCCACATGGCTCTCCAGGCACCGGAGGCGGATCGCGTGTGGCCCCCCATGGATCAGGCCGGCATCCGGCCCGGCTCGCGCATCCAGGCGGCTCTGAACCAGTGCACCGCCAACTTCGTCTTCACCGGCGGCGATGAAGTATATCTGGGCCTTGCTGCCCACTGCCTGACGCGCGCCGGCCGATCCGGCGCGTCGTGCACCACCGAGGCCCACGGGCCGGGCACGCCCGTTCTGCTTCCCGCCGGCACCCGCGCCGGCGAGATCGTATATTCTTCATGGCACACCATGAACGAAAATGGCGAGGATCCCGACGGTCCCGCCTGCCGTTTCAACGACTTCGCGCTGGCACGCATCCATCCTGACGACCACGCCCAAGTCCACCCCGCGGTCCTGGGCTTCGGAGGACCAACCTCTCTGGCCGACAGCACGCTCACCCAACCCGGGGATGTGGTGGCCATGTTCCAGAACTCCCAGAGCCGCTTCGGCGCCTTGCCCCTCCAGCGCGCCCGGGCCGTCGTTGCTTCGGAGGATGACCGGCTGCCCTGGGAGGGCGGCGAGTGGCTGATCCACCTGGTTTCGGCAACGCCGGGTATCCCTGGCGACTCGGGTGCCCCCGTCCTCACATCGGACGGGGCCGCACTGGGGGTCCTGCGAACCCTGGAGCCGCTGCCGCCAGGCTCCAATGGCGTCGTCAGCCTGGATCGTGCGCTGGCCTACATGCATCAACACACCACCTTGCGGGTGGCGTTGGCCGCGTGGCCGGATTTCCAACTCCTGCCAGAGTCGCCGTGACCGCTTCGCCCCCGCCTCCAAAAGTGTCTTTAGGCCGGCCGACCGGCTACGGGTGATGCAATTGCTTCATGCCCTGGCCGCCGTCCTCCTGGCCGCTGCTCTTTCCGGGTGCTTCGGGGGCGAGTACGTTGAGGAATACAAGCCACCCCGCCCCGACTGGGTCCTTGAGGTGGATGCATGGCCGAACGTTGATGAAGCATCCATCCGGCCGGGGGTCAACGTGGCTGTTGTCACCGCGGAGTTCTCGGGCTCGTGCACCAGCAATTTCCTCTTTCGCAGCCCCGACAATGCCACCTTGTACCTTGGCCTGGCCGCCCACTGCTTCGGCGACGTCCCCACGGGGGCCCGCGTGGACGTGGGTGCGTACACGGGCGCAGGCAAGATCGTGTTCAACGCCTGGGACCACGTCGGGGAGGGCGACCGCTTCGACTACGACTTTGGCCTGGTCCAATTGGGCCACTCCGTTCGGGC
>JBFIJP010000583.1:0-1574 GCA_041600695.1 Thermoplasmatota archaeon
GGACTTGATCTCCATCGCGGTTTCTGCGTTTTCCACCCGGACCGTCACACCGGACATTTCGATGATGAAATTGCCGGCGAGGCCCAGTATGTTGTCTCCTCCCGCGGCCGTGGCGATGATCCAAGGGTCGTCGTAGGTCTGCGTGGTCCAGCTCTTGTTCCACGGGCCATAGATGGGCTCCGTCACGTTTCGCAAGTGGCCGTTTGCCGTGTAAAGTGCTGCTGAGGCGCCAAGCCGATCCGGCTTCGCCGCCTGCTGGAGGCCGTCAAGATCCATGCGGAGGCGGTCGACCGATTTGTACTCCACAAACTTGCCCACGGAACTCACGCCAAAGGTGGGCCCGTCCTCGGGAGCCAGGATATGCATGCGGAACGACGGGTCGTTGGTGATGATTTCGATGGTGGCGTTGGGCATGGGATGGAAGGTGGGTGGGCGCCCAATGTTGCCCACGCCAATGGGGGGCGGCGTGATGCCCTCGATGCCGTCCTCTGGGCCCAGGACCACATGATCACTGTCGATCTGCTCGATCAGCACATGGCCCGTGCGCAGGGTCCCGGTGATAATGGACGGTCCCGGACCGCCGTTCAGAACCATGGCAATTCCCTGGCCCCGGGACACCAGTTCGTCGGAGAAGGTCGTGGTCTGCGCGGCCAGGCGTGCAAACGTCGGATCGGGGGGGAGGGCCGCAGCAGGGCCAGCCAGGAGGGCGGTCGCCATGACAGCCAGCGTGGCGTACACGAACGTCGCTGCCGCTGGGTTGCGGCGATTCGATGTGGGTCGTGCACGAGTTGTCATGGTCCTAGATGATGGGGTAGCAGTTGTTTGGGTCGCGGTTTATGATTCCCAGGAACGGGTTGCCTGTCACGCTTTCCGGTGTCGTCTCCGGGGTGAGTTCTTCTTCAAGCGTGACTGGAGGGCATTGGCCCACCGGTCGCCCATTTGGGTCGTGGGTTGTTTCTTCCGCGTATCGTAGTGTATTTTCGTATGCTGAATTGACGGCTCCGGCGCGCGAGTTCCCTGTGCCTCCGTCCGGATCGTCTCCAGGTTCATCGGCCGCCACAGGGGCGGACAACAGAACGATGGTAAGTGCTGCAAACCACAGCCCGGTTCCCGATCCGGTTGAGGACATGTTCGCGCGACGGCAAGGCCGGCTTGATCGCATAGGACACCAGTAGTTGTTTCCTTGAAAGCCGTTTGCTGCGTTACCTTACTGTCCAAGACGGCGAACGCGCGGTCTAGTGGCGTGTGGGCCGTGTGGCAGGGCTCGCCTCTGGAGTGCTCCATCGTTTCTTAGCGTTGTATCTATACTTATGCTGAAGTACGTTTCGCCGCCGGCCGCGTTTGTGTCCGTCGCTCGAACTGGCCGACGGCGCCTGCGCTCGACGCTCGCCGTGGGGCACATCGGCTAACGGTGTTGGGTGGGGGGCACCGTCGGCCCGTGGGCGGGCCCGCCAGGGCTGTAGCTGGGCAGCGCCGTGGGCAGGGCGAGCCAACGTAGCGCGGGTGCCGCCATCCAGGCGGAACGTGCAGGGCACCAAGGGCCCGCCGGGGCGAACTCGTCAGGCTGGCGTAAC
>JBFIJP010000584.1:0-1564 GCA_041600695.1 Thermoplasmatota archaeon
CGAGGGACGCGCGGTCAACCGCAGATCAACGTAGATCCGATCCACCGGCACGGACGACTTGAAGCCCAACCGGGCAACGTCGCGGATGCTCGTCACTTCGGTGCGAATCGCCTCTGCTAGTCCCAGCATCGCCGTTTCCTCCGGTTTGAGCAGCGCGGGGACGTGCTCCTGCAGCATTTTCAGCACGGCGCTGGGGCCCAACAACTCCGCCCGGCCGTCCAGCAGATCGTGCCCCGAAATCGCTCGGGCCAAGCCAGGGCCCGGTTCGTCGAGGCACAGCACAATTAACTGGTTCAACCGCGCCGGGCCTGCGCCGGAGTCGAGACCGGTCTTCAGGAGAAATTCCAGTTGAGCCACGGCCGGCGCCTGGTTGGGCGTCTGGTGCCAGACCAGCAAGCCGCCGCGCCGCGGCCCCCCAATGCCTCGTTGTTCGATCCCCGTCAGAACAGCTTGGCCACCGCTCAGGCGAACCGTTTCAGGTGACTCGTAGCCGCCCCGGCGCAGAAGCGGTGCCAGTTGGACCAGAAGCCCATCCGGGTCGGCTGCCGCCGATGCCCTGAGGAGCGCCAGGACTCGTTCGTCGCCGCCGTTGGAGGCACCGTTTTGGCGGGCCATGAGCCGTCTCTTCAGTTCGTCAAGATCGCGGGCCCCGGGCAGGGCTTGCACGAGGTCGAGCGCCTCGACCTCCGCGTCATTCTCCCGTCGAAGTTGCTGCACGAGCGAGGATACTGTTGTGCCCATCGCGACGCCCTCAATGCCGACCTCGTGGGCGTCCATGGCATCCATCAGGGCGTCGTGCCCGGCCGGCGTGAGGACCCGGTAGATGGGGCGCTTGCTCCCATCAACCCGCCGCAATAGGCCCTCGCTTTCGCATTCGCGAAACGCACCCTGGAGGACGTTGGGAACGCGATCCAGCGCTTTGCAGACCTCTGGTCCCGCCAGCCGTGCGTGGGCTCCGGCCCGCTCAACGGCTCCTTTGGCGTGGTGGGCCAGCAAGACGAGGCCCTTCAGCGAATTCAGGTCAATGGTAACGGCTTTGCTGGCCAGGGGATCACACCTGGCCAGCGGGGCCGGCAACTCGTGACGACATGCTGATCGCTGCCAGAGCAGCCGGCTGGACTTAGGACTTCCGTATCTTAATCGGTTTACCGATTACGCCAACCGATTAAGCAATTTTTACTCCTGTCACACTTCATCAAACAACGCCGCATCGAACGTCGCCATCTTGGCTTCCCAGTCCTGGGGGTAGAGGTAGCGCATGGCCATCGCGACGGACGACAGGAGCGAGTTACCGTCCTGGGGCGTGAAGCAGTAGCCGACGACGCGCTTGCCGCCTTCCAGCACCTTGAGGGTGTTGCGGGCGAGGACCGTCTGGTTGAGGATGCGACCCATGTAGCCGTGGTCGCGGCCGAAGGCGAAGACGGTGCTGCCCGACTTCTTGTACGTGGTGCTGAGGCCGGGGTGGCTGGCGAAGTGCTCCAGGATCTCTTCTTCGCTGGTGGGTTGCTTGACGCGCATGTCGAAGTACAGCGTGTGCATGTACTGCGTCGGGACCTTCATGGCG
>JBFIJP010000585.1:0-1562 GCA_041600695.1 Thermoplasmatota archaeon
ACGGCGCCCATGTCCCGCCACGGCGGTCGCATGGCGTTCGGCGGCGGGTTGGATTCGAGTGCCCTGTCGCAGACGGAAATCGTCGCTGCATGGTTGCAGAAGGTCAGCGGGGCCGAAGTGGCGGATCGCGATCTTCACATCCAGAGCGTCATCGCCCAGGACGGCGTCGACAGCCGAGCGTCAGGCCTGGCCATGGCCGTGAGTGCCCTGTCCGCCCTGTATGGCGTGGCGGTCCGGGGTGACACGGTGATGGCCGGCAGCCTGACCGTGACCGGCGATGTCACGTCCGTCAAGGGCCTGACACAGGTGATCGAAACGGCGGTGGACGCTGGGTACGCGCGGGTCATCACGCCGTTTGCGGATCGCAACGACATCATGCTCAATCCCGTCTACCGTGAGCGCGCACAGATCATTCCCGTCAGCGGCATCCTGGAAGCCTTGGATGAGGCGCTTGTTGGCAAAGGCAAAGCGGACCTCATCAAGACGGTGCGGGCCGCCAAGGCGGGCGGGACGGCTGTCCTTGTCCCCGTGGAGTAAGCATGCAGGGAAAACCGGGTTTGGCCGCGGCCCTTGTGTTGGTGGCCGCACTGGCCGGCTGCCTCGACGCATACACCGACTTCACCGACTTCGATCCGGACCAGCATTACCGCAACCCGGGCGTCTTCGAGGGCGCCTATCTGCGCGGTAGCGACGGTTCCAAGCCGCTCGTCTCGGGAACCCTTCAGCCACCGTTGTACCCGGATGTGTACATCCTGGAGTCGGAGCGCCCCCACTATGACGCGGCGGCCGGCTTGATGGGCAACGACGCCCGGGTGGACATTGTCATCGCCATCTGGCACCCGGACAATTACACCGCCAAGCGGCCCGTGATCGTGGATGCGGGCCCCTACTTCGAGCAGGGCGGCAGCACCATCGAGCAGGCGCAGCAGATGACGCCATCGCTGCTGCAAAACATGCTCCCCCTGGGCTACAGCGTGGCGCAAATCGCCGTGCGTGGAACCGGAACGGCGGGCGGCTGCGTGGATGTCCTGGGACCGGAGGAGACAGCAGATTTGGACCAGGCCATCACGTGGCTCGGCACCCAGGAGTGGAGCAACGGCAACATCGGAATGATCGGGGTCTCCTACGACGGGTCCACGCCGTGGACGGTCGCAAGCACCGGCAATGCCTACCTGAAAACCATCGTTCCGATTGCGGGGTTGCCAGACATCTATGACCTGATGTTCCACAACGGCAGCGCGGAGACGCGCGGCCCCTACATGCACAGTACACTGGCTTACTGGGGATACGGTTTCAGCCCCGGCTTCCCCCAGGAGCCCAATTATTGGCCCCTGCCCGGATTCTGGACGCCGGGCCTTGGCCTGGGGTCCGCCGACAACCGCGCCGAGTACCAGGATCGCCAGAACCTCATCTGTCCCGAGGCGTACGAGGGCCAGATCTTCGGTCAGTACGCCACGGCGGGATTGGGCCGCGGCGAACCCGCCTCGACCTACTTCCAGGAGCGCGACTACCGGCAGCGGATTCTGGACAATTACAAGGGCAGTGTCTTCCTGATTCACGGC
>JBFIJP010000586.1:0-1533 GCA_041600695.1 Thermoplasmatota archaeon
AGCAAGAGAACAAGCGTCACGGATAGAACCAGGCTGAAACGCAAACAAACACCGGGAGTGGATAAAGCAGGCCGGCGTAAAAAGTGGTTCCCGCCGCAACCGCCGCCGGGCGTGCGGGCCTCGACGAGTTACAGTCACGCCCCGCAGCAGGCCAGACGGCGCATTGAACCAGAGGGCGGGGGGATCGGCCACGGCACCCACCCAGCCCCGGGACGCCAGCGACCCCGGCCACGCCAACCATCCTGCGCCGCGCGACGACCGATACGGGTGCCTGCCAGGGCGCCAAAGCATCGGCCCGTTTCCGTCGCCTTTTGCAAGGCCTCCAAGTGACCCACCCCATGCACCCGGCCGCCGAAATCCTGGCGCTGCTAGCCAACGCAACCAACCGGGCCCTGATCTGCGAACTGGAAGCAGGACCGTCCTACCCACGCGCCCTGGCCCGCCGGCTGGGCGTCACCGAGGGCCAAGCCCAGAAGCACCTGCGACAACTGGCCCGGGCGGGCCTGTTGCAGGGAGCATGGCACCACGACGGCAAGACGGTCAAGCGCTACACGCTCAGGGTTGACGCCGTCCGCCTGGAGTTTGCTGGCGGCTCGATCCAGCCAGTGCTTGTGGATGCGGTCGGTTCGCCGCCGGATCGACCACGAAACTAAGTCGGAGGCACCACTGCATGCTTGGGTGTCATCATGCCTACCAGCCGCAAGAACAACATCCCCGCCGACCTGCAAAAGGAACTGAAGCAAGCCTTCGGCATCGTTCCCTCGTTTGCCCACAGCACCACGCCCGAAGCCCTCCGCCTGTGGTGGGCAGAAATGCGCGACTTCCAGCTATCCGACAAGACCGCCCTCTCAGGCAAGGTGAAGGAACTCATCGGGCTCGCCGTCGCAGCCCAGATTCCCTGCGAGTACTGCGTCCTCTTCCACACGGAGGCCGCACGCCTCAACGGCGCCACCGAGCAGGAAATCCAGGAGGCCATCTTCATGGCCGCCGTGACGCGCCAGGGATCAACCATCCTGAACGGCTCGCACTTGGACACCGCCGTCTTCAGCCGGGAACTTAAGCAAATCGTGACCCATATCCAGAAGCAGGCAGGTCAACTGGTGCACGCGTAGCCCCCCACCCGGTGGGGCCCCGCCGCGCCCCCGACGGCCCGCCGCCGGGGCTGCCGGCCTACCCGTCTGCCCGGCTGCCCGGCTGCCCGGCTGCCCGGCTGCGTGCCGAACACGGGGCGTCACGGAATGCCAGGCGCGCTGGAACAACCAGGGTAGATGGAAATCCAAAACCCGGAGTAGTAACCACCTTGGTCATCAAGGCCCACAAACAGCCAAACGCCGCCTCCCCGGTTGTCATACCCGCCATCAACGATGGTGGAATGGTACCGGTTGGACAGAATCTGGCACGACGAGCTGGCCGTCATGGACCAAGCGAGGAGCTCATCCGCATCGCCGTGGAGCCCATCGCCACCCGGCGCGGGCTCCTGCCCCGCGACCGGAATCGATACCCAAACGAGCCACATGACGAACCAAAACAGGC
>JBFIJP010000587.1:0-1533 GCA_041600695.1 Thermoplasmatota archaeon
CCAGCATCGGTCCTGGTAGGCGAACCAGAACCACTCCGTGTAGTAGTCGTTCTCGGCGGCTCTCACGAACTCCTGCATGGCAGCATCCATGTCGGCCTGGGTGACTCCACTCATGTCCACCTGGCGGGGGACGGGGAAGCCATGGGGCGGCGGGATGGTCAGGGCGACGCGGGGCTTGGTGGGCTTGAGCACTGCGTAGGTCATGGGGTCCAGCTTCAGCGTGACGGCGGTGACGACTCCAAGGAGACCGAAGCAGCCGGCTGCCGCCTTGAGTAGCTCCGGATCGTCGACGACTTGCAGTTGGCCGCGGGCATTGACGAATTCGATGGAGTGCACCAAGTCGCTGAGGGTCTGGGTTCCGATGCCTGCGCCGTGGCAGATGGGAGCATTGGAGCCGCCGAAGGTGATCTCGACCATGATCACATTGAGGGGGATGGTCCAGGCCTTGCCTCCACCCTCAGCGCTGAGGCACCAGCGGCGGAATTGCTCGTTGGTGGTTCCCGCGCCGATTCGGCACAGGGCCTTGGTTTTGCCATCCTCGCGGACGCGGCCCACCAGGCGGATCCCCTGCAACTGGTTGTCGGGGTCCATGTCCGGCTGCTTGGCCGGAAGTTCCTCCACCACATCCAGGGGGAGGGTGGAGATGAGAACCTGGTCGTTGGCAGAGTAGAGATCGCTCCAGGTGTGCCGGTAGCCGGAGGCGCGGACCTTGCGGTCGTTGCGGGCGGCCCACCGGACCACGTTCTGAACGCCGGTGACGGTGCGGGGGACGCAGGTGAGGTAGGGCGTGTTCTGGACGGTGCGGCCCCAGTTCTGGAAGACCTCCTGGGTGAGGCAATAGACGGGGGTGCCGTCGGCCTCAAGGATTTCCGGGCAGGGTTCGGCCTCGCGGTGGAACAGGGTTCGCAGTTCATCCATGGCGCCCCGCGGGGGGTCCTGGGTCAGTCTGCCGGCGTCGGCGTCGGCCAGCCAGTCGATGAGTTCGTTGGCTTCGTCTTCCGGGAGGCCCCGGAAGTGTCCTCCGAGGGTGGGGTCGCGCAGAACCCAGTCGTAGAGGGTCCGACCCAGCACGTCTTCGTCGAACTGCTCGCTGTGGTGGACGTAGACGATTTCGCGCCAGTGCTCCCTCCATGCGGCGACGAATCCCATCCGCTGTACATCGTCTCCAACGCGGCGGCGCCAAGCGTCGATGTCGTCAACGCGTACGCCGGGGGCGGTTTCGTTGAGGTGGCGGTTGGTGACGTTGATTTGTACCAGGCCGGCAGACTGGCCGTTGCTGCGCAAGGCGACCAGAGCATCCACATGGTGCCGTTGGGCGAGTTCGGTCAGTCTCAGCGTGGCTGACCCGAGGACGGCGCCGGCTTCGTTGCGCACTTCGATGTTGAGGGGGCGCTCCAGGTCCCGCCGGGCCACGGTGGCGGCCATGGATGCGTCCCAGCGAGGGTTGGGTGATGCAATGGCGGCGGTGCGCAGGGCTTGCGGAATGGCAGGGTGCGTGAGGACCGCATGGAGGGCGCCGTCGGCGGGCTTGCC
>JBFIJP010000588.1:0-1519 GCA_041600695.1 Thermoplasmatota archaeon
CCGTCCCGGCGAACGCTGCAACCCCGTCATCCTGGTACACGGCATCTTGGGCCAGCGGCACATCTACTGGAACATTTTCCGCCGCCGCCTGATCAAGGACGGCTTCCGGGTCCACGAAGTCTACCTGCCCTACGGTATGCTTGGGGACATCCGCCTCGCTGCGCGCAACCTCGCCGACAAGGTCGAATCCTGCCTCTTGGGGGACGACGTGGAAAAGGTGGACCTGGTGTGCCATTCGGCCGGGGGGCTGGTCGCCCGGTACTACCTGAAATACTTGCATGGAGAACGCTACGTGGACCACTTGGTGACGATGGGGACCCCTCACCTGGGGACTTATTTCGCCTACGTCCTGCGGCTGCCCGCGCTCTCCATCGCCCGGCAGACCCGCCCCGGGAGCAACTTCCTGCACGAGATCAACGGCCCCGGCGCCATCCCCAAGCGCACTAGGCTCACCAACCTCTGGAGCCCCTTCGACGGCATCGTGTTGCCCCACCACAACGCCGTCCTGCCCGGCGCCCATAACATCAAGGTTCCGTGGGCAAACCACTGGAGTCTGCTGTGGCGCCCGGATGTCCACCGGGCCGTCGTCGAAGCTCTGGAGGAGGGCTGCCACCAGGCGCGTCTCGAGGACCCGCTGAAGCTGCGGCCCCACACCTTGGCCGGGTCGAAGGCCGCGTAAGGCGCCCCGGCTGCGTCGCCAGCGGTACCCGGGTACCTGCCGGCGAGCCGCAACCTGCCGCCCCTGGCGCCCGCGGCGAAGCACGATCGTCGCCACGCCCCTGGAGCGCACGGCACCGGGTAGGCTCGTTCCAGGCGAGCAGACGGGTGCGGGCGGCGCCCAACCTTACTCCGCGCCGCCCGCCAAAAGCGGGATGTTCACGAACCGGGACCTGGCTGAGGGGGAAAAGGGGGAGAACGGCGGAGGTGACAAGTGATCTTGAGGCCTTGAGGGCCCACCGGGGTCCGGTGGCCTCAGATCACGTCGACTCCGTTGTCAATGGCCAAGAAGCCCTCCAGGTCCGTTTGGAGTGCCGCCAGTGCGGCCAGCAGGGGTGCGGCCTCGGCGGGCGGCGTCGTGAGCTCGTCCACCGGCAGCGGAACCGTGTACAGGTCCATATCCGGGGTCACGAAGGCGTGCCCGGCCGCGTCGCGGATGACGGCGCGGATCGTGTGCTCACCGGGAGCCATGCCGTCCACGTCAAGCGGGAACGCATGGGGCTCCGCGTCGCTGGTGGCTGCGAGGGCTCCGTCGACCCACAGTTCGACCAGGGCCACGCCGCTGGTGGCGTCGTCCGCCGCGACGACCACGTTCTTCTGACCGACGATGATGGTGCGCGGCAGCGGGCCCGGCAGGTCGATGCCTTGCCCGAGGACGTATGCGCCGCCGGCCTGGGGGCTCGTGATGGAGCCGTCCGGAGCCACGGTGTCGATGCGCACGTCGGCGGAGCGCACGGGCTCTCGGTTGCCGGCCACATCGGTCGACGTGTACTCCAGCGCGTGAACGCCGTCGCCGGAGACG
>JBFIJP010000589.1:0-1501 GCA_041600695.1 Thermoplasmatota archaeon
GAACGCCCGTGCAATCCACCACTGCCATCTCTCCCCATGCGGGCGGTGTCGCAGCAAGCGTCAACGCGGCCACGACAGCCGCGAGCAGAATTACCGGTTTTGTAGTATTCATGGTGTCACCTCATGTAGCTAGTGGCCAATACCGCGTCGGCCTGCGGCCACCGTCCTGTGTGCAAGCCGCGCCCCTAGTACGTCTAATTTTTCGTCCCAAACAAGAAAAGGGGGCCCAACGCCCACAAACGGTAGGCACGTTTTCGTGCCAAACCACCAAAACCCGGCGAAGGCATCGGCTTTGTCGCTAAACCCGTCACCGACAGCTCAGTTGGCGCTTCCAACAGCCGGCGGCAGGGAGTGAACAAGGCCAAGGGGACTACGATTTCGGGGGGATCCCAACGACGGAGGCTACGGGTGGGTCAACGTAGCCGATTCGGCGTGCATGGGCGGCTCCGCTAGCACCAGGCCATGCTGTTTTTGGATGTATTTCGCATGCGTTATCGTAAAACAAACGCCGTAGTACCAGTGCGTGGGGGCTTACCAAGATCGATTCGGGGAGATTTGCGCCGCCGCTTGGCGTGACGATAATTTCCACGGTTACTGGACCGACCCTGGCGATTTCGTCCAGGCGGGTGCATGCTTCTAGCCCCGCTGTGAAGCCCGGCTGCCAGGCAAACTGGAATGAGCACGGCTACGTGGCGAGTCTCTTTCTCGTCTCCTCCCTCCCCCTCTCATAGAACCCCGCGGCTTCCTCCGGATCAAATCGGAGAATCACGTTGGTCAGCGGTGGCTCCGGTGCGTGGATCATCAAGTCGAAGGGCGGCAGGTACTCCGGGTCCCGCTTGGGCAGCCGCGTGCGCAGACGCAACGCCTCCATTTCGCCAGCCTGACGGCCGTGCCAGGTGATGTCGCTCACACGCCGCAGCATTTCCCCAAGGCGCCGGGGCGCCGGTTCCGGGTGGGGCTCAATGGGGTCATGCAGGAGCGCGTGGATCTTCGCGGCGCCGGCCTCCAGGGCCCGTCGCAGCGCAAACGGCGTCCAGTGGCCGCCATCGATGTACGTGCGCCCATCAATGACCACGGGGGGAATGCCGGGGATGAGGGCGCTGCTGGCCAACAGGTGCTCAATGCGCAGGTTTCGGCCCGAGAATGCGACCTCCCGTCCCGTCTCAATGTCCACGGCCGTCACCATGAACTCCATCGGGCTCGTGTGGAGGTCCTCCAGGGGCAGGTGTTCTGCCAGGAGCCGGCCCAGTGGGCTCAGATCCTTGAGGCCCCGCCACCGCCGGATACGCCAAACATCCCGCCGGGCCCGAATCACGTCCTTGGGCCGCACCGATGTCCACCAGCGGCGCAGATCCTCGGGCTCGCCGCCCGCCACAATCATGGCACCATTCAGGGCCCCAGCACTGGTCCCAACCACCAAGTCAGGCTTGAAACCCGCCTCGTGAAGCGTCTGCCAGCAGCCCGCTTCGTAGGCGCCACGGCTGCCGCCACCGCCCAGGAC